>JAAUQQ010000055.1 GCA_012032745.1 Synechococcales cyanobacterium RM1_1_8 | reverse complement strand
GATGGGAGATTGGGGGGTGGGAGATGGGGAGATTGGGGGGAGATTTTGGGGGATGCCATCGCGTCCGGTTAAGTCGTTTTTCCAGTATGCCAAACCGGGAACGGGCTGAGTAGGGCTAGCGCGAAATGGGCTGGGGAATGGGTCTAGTCGCCTGTCCAGTTGGGCTGCTCTGGCCTTGATTCCATGTTCTGATTCCAGACTCGCTCCCCAGGGCCAGCAGCCTGGAACGGGTCTCGATTAGGATGGTGGGGCAGCGATCGCTCCTTCTGGCTCTCCTTTTCTCTGCACTGCTCCTCCTCTGTTTCTCCCCTGTTTCTCCCCTGTTTTCCCATGGCTTCCGGCTCCTACTCCCGCTTTCGCCAACTGCTCAACTATCTGCGGCCCCATTGGAAGCAAACGGCCCTGGGGGTTGTGGCGCTGTTGGTGGTCAATGTGTTGGCTGTGTTTATACCACGCATCATTGGCCAGGCCGTGGATGAACTCCAGCGGAGCAGCGATTTTGACCTCAGCCAGATCTCTCGCTACAGCCTGATGGTCTTGGGCCTGGCTTCGCTGATGTGGGTGATTCGCCTCACCTCCCGACAGCTCATTTTTGGGGTCGGTCGTAAGGTGGAGTTCGATCTCAAGCAGCGCATTTTCGAGCATTTGCTGGGCCTGGAGCCTTCCTACTTTTCTAACCATGCGCCGGGGGATCTGATCAATCGCGCCACCAGCGATGTGGATAAAATCCGCCGCTTGGTGGGCTTTGCCGTCCTGAGCTTGATCAATACGCTGCTGGCCTACACCCTGGTGATCCCCGCCATGATGGTGATTAACGTCAGACTCAGTCTGCTGGCCCTCTCGGTCTATCCGGTGATGTTGTTGATGGTGCAGATTTCCAGCACCCAGTTGCGGGGGCAGCAGGAGGCCGTCCAGGAGGAGTTGTCGGATCTGAGTGAGCTGATCCAAGAGGACATGAGTGGCATCGGTCTGATTAAAATCTATGCCCAGGAAGCCAATGAACGGCTGGCCTTTGCTGTGATCAACCGGCGGCTGCTCAAGGCCAACCTGAGCCTGGCCAAGACCCGCAATTTTCTCTTTCCTCTGTTGGAAGGTCTGGCCAGTTTGAGCTTGCTGTTCATTCTCTGGCTCGGGTCGCGGGAGATTGCCCGCCAGGTGCTGAGCGTGGGGGATTTTGTCACCCTGATTATTTATGTCCAACAGTTGGTCTTCCCGACGGCGCTGCTGGGCTTCACCATTTCCGCCTACCAACAGGGGGAGGTCAGCGTCGATCGCGTCGAAGCCATTCTCCGGGTCGATGCTTCCATCCAGACCGTTGCCCAGCCCCAGCCGCTGCCCCAGCCCCTGGCGGGCTGGCTCAAGGCCGATGGCCTCAGCTATACCTATCCGGGCGCGGCATCCCTGCCCTGGACAATGTCAGCTTTAGCATCCAGCCCCACCAAACGGTGGCGGTGGTCGGCCCCATCGGGGCAGGAAAATCTACCTTGGCCAATGCCATTCCTCGGCTGTTGGACATTGCCCCAGGCCAGCTTTTTATCGATGGCTTGGATCTGACCCAGTTGGACTTGGCCGCCCTGCGGGGGGCGATCGCCTACGTCCCCAAACCAGCTTTTTGTTCAGCAGCACCATCCGCGACAACATTCGCTACAGCCAGCCCCAGCAGGAGCAATCCCGGATCGAAAGCGCCGCCAAGCAGGCCCAGATCCATCCGGAAATCCTCAACTTTCCCCGCCAATACGACACCCTGGTGGGGGAGCGGGGCATCACCCTGTCCGGGGGCCAGCGCCAGCGCACCGCCCTGGCTCGGGCGCTGTTGGTGGATGCGCCGATTTTGATCCTGGATGATGCGCTTTCCAGCGTGGATAACCAAACGGCCACTCGGATTTTGGCGGAGCTGTCCCAGGGTGCGGGCCGCAAGACGGTGATTTTTATTTCCCACCAGATGTCCGCAGCGGCGACGGCGGATGTGATTTTGGTGATGGATCGGGGGCGGATCGTGCAATCGGGTTCCCATGGCGAACTGATGGCCCAAGGCGGCCTCTACCGCTCCCTCTGGGAGCGGCAGCAGCTAGAGGCAAGCCTGCGATAGTCCGGGCTTGAGCCCTCATCCGCCGCTAGGTTTCTGGGCTTAGGTTTCTGGGCCTAGGTTTCTGCCCCTAGGTTTCTGCCCCTAGGTTTCTGGGCCTGCTTCCACGACCCCCGCCTCCACCAACAGCCCATAGCCCCAATCGCCTGGCCCATAGCGGCCAAAGCCGGGGTAGAGGTCGTAGTCCTGGGCGAAGGGGTGGAGGCTGGAGCGTTTGCCCTGGGAGCAGTGGGGGCGAGCCGATGCTGTTGCTGCGCCCACACTGGCGCTGAATCAGGAAGCCAACGGAGTGGCGACAGCCGGGACCGAGGAGGGTTGGATGGGCGGGCGCTTGGGCTGGGGCTGGGGGCTGGGGAATTGGACCTAGCGAGATCGGGCCGGGCTGGAGCGGCGAGCTGGGGCTTGGTGAGCCCTGCTCCAGGGGCATCCCAGGTGTTGCGAGGGGGGAGGCGCTGCCCTGGACTGGGTCGGTTTGCTTGAAGCCGAAGCCGGGGTGGACTGCGCCAATCCAACGGTTGGGGGAGATGGGGGTGGGGATGGTGAAATGGGCTGGGCGATCGCTAGTTGGCCCCCGTTCGATCGAAGGCTCGAAATCGCCGCCGGTTGTGTCACCTATTTTGCTGTCGATTCCGTCCTGTCCCGCGCCCTGGGTCAACCGCTCGGCTTGGGAAACCTCAATGGCTTCCATCTCAATGGCCTCCACCTCAATGGCTTCCACCTCAATCTCCGTCTCGCCGATGCCCAGGCGATCGCCCACCGCCAGCCGCCACTCTCCCTCTACCTGCTGTTGATTGACCGCGATCGCCCCGGCCATGGCTACCACATAAACCTCGCCTTCACCACCCATGATCAAGGCCTGGAAGTCCTCGGCCTGGTCATCGTTGATCACCATGCGAGAGACGGGCTGCTGGTCCAGCGCAGCGGGCATGGCTGCGAAACGCTTGCCCAGGGCGACGGGGAGGAAGAGCCTGGGCCGCCGCTGCCGTCCGCTGCTCGGGTCAACCCAGGAGAGGCGCAGTTGCAGGTTAGCTGGATTAACCATTGATCCAAGCCTCCAAACCAGAGAGCGGTTCGGTGGGGGCAAGCACCCGCCGGGGGAGCTGGGCCGCCAGATTGAGAATGTGATAGGCGCTCAGCATCAACATCACCGTGGTTTGGTAGATGGCTGAGGCGGTGAAGGCTTCTGGCAGCATCACGGTCAAGCTCAAGTCCTGGTCTGAGCTGTAGTAGCGGCGCAGGGTCGCGCCGGGGAGCAGCCTGACGGCTTCGGCCAGATGGGGCTGGAGGGGGGTGAGACTGCCGTAGCGCTCTGGGGAGACATGGAGCTGGAGGTTGAGGTCGAAGCCGCTGCAACGGCACTGGGGGGATGCTTGGGGAGTCTGGGGCCACGGCGCGTTTGCCGCTGGGGAGTCTGGGACGGTGGGGCTGGCGATCGCCAGCCGCTCCACGAACTTGAGGCTGAAGAGGCTGTTGTCGCTGAAGCGGCCTTTGATCGTGAACCAGGGCAGCCGCCGCTCCTCAAGCTGCCAGCCGGGGCGATCGGGGTGGGGACGCTGCTGGACGGTCTTGCTCTGGTGGCTGCGATCGCCGAAGGTGCGATCGCCCAGGTACAGCTCGACATCCAGGGGTGCATCCCCATCCAGATCCCGTTCGACCAGCTCCAGGAGTCGAGAAAACAGCCGCTGGCGATCGCGGGGAAACTGAAATTGCCTGGCCCGATGGCGCAGGCTGCCCGTCACCATAGCCAACAATGAGAACGCCAGGATCAGCACCCAGCTCAAATCTCCCAGCCAGTGGATGCTGAACAGCGCCAAAACGGGGGCCGCAATAAAAACGATCAGCCCCACGGTATAGAGGTTGTATTGGTATTCGACCCGGCGGTATAGGTTTAGGGCCTGAATGAGTTCTGCCTGGAGCTGGGGGACGGGGGCAGTCTGCCGGTAGGTTAAGGTCTTGCGAAAATCATTAGCATTGAAGGCCATGTTGCAAGGAAGAATTTAGGTCTGATTGAAGTTGCTCGATGCGCTGACCGGGATGGCTGGGGAAGGGAGCCTAGCTGGGTCGCAGTAACAGCTAGGTCGCAGTAACAGCTGAGTCGCAGTAATGGCTGGGTCGCAGTAACATTCAGGTCAGTTGCGCAGGGGCTTATATTTGGGTAGATGGCCCCACTAGATATTTTTTAGATAGATGTCTTCAAATATTTTTTGATTGTGCCGTGGATTTCGATGGATTGTGAAAGGTTTGCCCAAAATTTTTATACGGGATAATAATGTTTATTCTGCTTCGGAACTTAAGGATCCCTTAAAAAATAAAACTTTTCCCCAGCTTCATAAAGCCAGGGCAGTGGCGGCCAGGGAAGCCATTGATGGCTGGGTTTGCGTTGTTCTAACCTGCATGATCCTGGGGAGATGAGGACTGGGGGTGCAGGACTTAGGGAACATTGTAAAAACTATAGGTTAAGTAAATATTACTAGAAATTGCTTGTCCCGTTTTCTTCGCGGAGGTTGGGAGCGAGGCTGGATTTGGCTGGGGCCAGCCATTGGGCTAACCTGAGTTCGACAGCTCGTAAAATCCTGCGCCCAGCCGCCTAGGGATGAATCCCAAGGCTAAGAACTCATGCCCGCTAAAGCGGGCTAAAACCCCCGCCGCTACTGGGTCGGAGTCGGCTTTAGCCGACATCCGCTCTGAGCCTGGGAATTCATTCCTAGGCAAGCCAGGCAGGATTTGTCGAACTCAGGTTGGGCAATATCCTCCGGCTCCGCGCCGCGTTGCATGGGCGATCGCGTTTTCCAAAGCTCTCGCGCAGCGGCCCAGTCTTTGCTCATGGGAGTGTTGACCAAGCCTGGGGCGATCCCATTTACACGAATCGTCGGCGCAAGGTTCAACGCCAGCAATTTTGTGACATGACCCAGAGCGGCCTTGGTCGCTGCATAGGGAATGGCAGCGCCTTTGGGGCGGATTCCGGCGTGGGAGGTGATGTTGATGATGCAGCTGCTCTGTTCTGGTTGGGAGGACTGACGCAAGGCGGCTTCGGCTTCAGCCACTAAGATCCAAGGCGCAATCACATTGACTTCGTAGAGGTTCCGCCAAATCTCGGGCGTCGCCTGCTGGAGGTCTCCTTAGGGAATGGTGGCGCTGATACCAGCGTTATTCACCAAGACGTCTAGACGACCATGCCGGGCCAGCACTGCCGCAATGAGCTGCCGAGCCTGATCCGGGTCTGACAGGTCGGCTTGGCTGTAAGAGGCATTGGAGTAAGACTGGGCTAGCAATTGCCCGGCTTCGACAGATGATTTGGAATGGAAGGCGATCGCAAAGCCTTCTTGGGCTAGCTTGATGGCGATCGCTTTGCCAATGCCAGATGTAGACCCGGTGACGAGGGCGACTCTTGTACTGGAATCTGACAAATTAGTGCTCATGAGTGCAGCGGTGTTCAATGCAAGGAAGCTTGACAGGCCCAATCAGCCTAATCTGACCATCGCTGTGAGTCGCTGTTGTTTCAGCTTTGTAATTGAATGCTGGCTGGCTTTGATAACAAAGGTGTCAAATCATGACGGTGCCCTTAAGAAATTGGTATTGATCGAAAGGACAGCCTGGAGCACAGCGGCTTCGGGGCTTGCGCCGGGTCACTGGATCCAGCACTCTCGCGATCGCTTAACGTCTCTTCACCTTCAATGACTTCACCGGCCCTGGCACCCGCTATTAATAAAAAGTTGTGGATGGCGGCGCTCAAGCCCCCGATGTACAGCGTGGCGGTGATGCCCATCTGGTGGGGGGCGGCGATCGCCCGTTACGAGACCGGCAGCATCAACGGCCCCATCTTTGGCCTCTTCCTGGGGGCAGCGGTGCTGCTGCTGATTTGGGAAAACCTCGCCAATGATGTCTTTGATTCGGATACGGGCGTGGATGTCAACAAGCACCATTCCCTAGTCAATCTCACGCGCAATCGGGGGCTGGTTTTTGCCTTAGCCAATGCTTCTCTAGCCTTGGGGCTGGGGGGGATTTTGGCGATCGCATTCCTCCAGCGCGACCCCACGGTGCTAATCCTGGTGCTGGGCTGCTGTGTCCTGGGCTACATCTACCAAGGCCCGCCCTTTCGCCTCAGCTACCGGGGGCTGGGGGAAATCCTCTGCTTTTTTGCCTTTGGTCCCCTGGCGGTGGGCGCGGCCTATTACAGCCAGGTGCAAGGTTTTTCGCTTAATAGTTTGGTCGCTTCGGCGGTGTTGGGCCTGACCACGAGCTTGATCCTGTTCTGCTCGCATTTTCATCAAGTTGAAGATGACATCGCGGCGGGGAAGCGATCGCCCATTGTTCGCTTAGGCACCCAGGGCGGGGCAAATCTCTTGCCGGCGATCTGTGGCCTCAGCTTTGGGCTGATGGTTTTGTTGGTGGCGATCGGCGCGGCTCCTGTCACTGCGTTACTCGGCCTCGGGGGTCTGCCCTGGGCCATCCAGCTCTGTCGCCATGTGGGGCGCTACCACGACCAGCCGGAGCGGGTGATGAACTGCAAGTTCATTGCGGTGGCGATGCATTTTTGGAGCGGATTGCTGTTTGGGCTGGGCTATTGGTTGGGTTAGATGCGCGATCGCTAGACCTGCAATTTCGACGGTACCGACGGCAGTTTGTGCGACCGCTGCAAACGGCCCATGGACCTTGGCGCGATCGCCAGGGCCTGATTGTGCAATTGCAGACCTCGGCGGTTGACGATGACCAGGCCAGGGCCTACGGCGAAATTGCCCCGATTCCCTGGTTTGGCACAGAGACCCTGGAAGAAGCGATCGCTTTCCTCACTCAGCTCCAATCTGAACCGGCGATTCTCACCCTGGCCGATCTTTCCGCGATCGTGGAAGCAGCCCCCAGCCACTATTCCGCCACCCGCTTTGGCCTGGGCATGGCGATCTCCCAGCTCCAAGGCAATTTTCCTCCAGAGACAACTGAACCCGCCCCTCAACAGATCTGCGCCCTGCTGCCCGCCGGATCCGCAGCGCTTGAGGCTTGGCCAAAACTCTGGGACCAGGGCCATCGCACGTTTAAGTGGAAGATTGCCATGGCAGATTTAGCTCAGGAATTTTCAGAGCTGGAGGCATTGCGGCGATCGCTTCCCCCCCAGGCCCAGCTCCGCCTGGATGCCAACGGCGGCTTGAGCATCGAAGCAGTCAAGCAATGCCTCCGCCGCTGCGACGCCCTTGCGAGCCAAGGTTTACCCATCGAATTTTTGGAGCAGCCCTTGCCCCCGGCGCAGTTTGACGATTTATTGAAGCTTAGCCAGACCTACCGGACTCCCCTGGCCTTGGATGAATCCGTAACGGGGCTGGCTCAGCTTGTGGACTGTCATCGGCGGGGCTGGCGGGGGATTTTTGTTGTGAAAGGGGCGATCGCGGGCAATCCCCTGGCCGTGCTGGACTTCTGCCAGCGCCACAGGCTGGATGTGGTGTTTTCTTCGGTGTTTGAGACCGCCGTGGGCCGCTGGGGGGTGATGGCCATGGCGGCGGCCTTGGCGGATTCGGGCCAGTCTGGGCTTGACCAGTCTGGGCTTGACCAGTCCAGGTTGGGCCAATCTAGGTTGGACCGGGCCGGGCCGGGCTCCCGCGCCCTGGGCTTTGGCGTCCAGCACTGGCTGCGGCCCGATGGCCTCGATTCCCATCCCAATCACCAGGCCCATGACCAGGCCCATGATCAGGCCAATAACCCGACCAGCAACTCCCATCCGCAGCAAGCAGAGGAGGCCCTGTGGCAACAGCTCTGGAATGGCTGAACCAGCGCTCCGCCGAGGACTGGATCTGGAGCGGCGATGGCGGTAGCAATGCCGATCTCTCAGCTCGATCGCTGGCAGCGGCTTCGCAGGCAGCGGCGGCGATCGCCCAACAGCACTTCCCCCAGCTCTCCCACTCCCCCGAACAAGGCGATCGCCCACCCGTGATCCTCCTGGCCACAGCGGATCCAGCCACATTTTTGGCCTGGTTTTCAGCGCTCACCAGCCTGGGCTATCCCCTCTTCCTCGGCAACCCGGACTGGGGCGAAGCCCAGTGGCGGCAGATTGCCGCTGGCCTTGCACCCGATGTCATCCTGGCAGACCTGGATCAATCCAAGGCCCAGGGCTTGGGCTGGACAGCCTGGAACCAAAATGTTGACATTTGGGCCAGCAATAACCTGAGTTTTCCACAGATATCGGAAAACTGTGGAAAACCCACGAAAACCTATCACAGCGAGGGCCGCAGGCGATTTGATCCCCTGTTTGACTTTTCGGAACCTGTGGAAAAAGGTTGGATTTGTATCCCCACCGGGGGCTCCACTGGGCAATTGCGCTTCGCCATCCACAGTTGGAAAACCCTGGCGGCATCGGTGGGGGGGCTGAGGCGATCGCCCCTCGTTCCCCCCGGTGGCGCAATCCATTCCTACTGCCTGCTGCCGCTGTTCCATGTCAGCGGGCTGATGCAGTTTTTGCGATCGCTGCTCACGGGCGGCCAGCTCGTGGTCCAACCCTGGCATCAGCTGCTCACGGGCTTGGAAGCCGCTGCCCCAGATCAATCTAACCAATCTAGCCAGGCCAGCGAACCCAGTCATCCCATCGCCCAGCTTGACCCCAGCGATCGCCCTTGGACAAACTTCCCCTTTTTCCTCTCCCTCGTCCCCACCCAGCTCCAGCGCCTGCTAAACCAGCCCGCTGCGATTCCCTGGCTGCGACAGTTCCACTGCATTTTCCTGGGCGGTGCGCCCGCTTGGCCCGCCCTGCTCGATCGCGCCCGCGCCGCTGCCTTGCCCCTGGCTCCGACCTATGGCATGACCGAAACGGCCTCCCAAGTAGCAACCCTGTCCCCAGCAGAATTTCTTCGGGGGCGATCGGGCTGTGGACCGGCCCTGCCCCATGCCCGCCTGGCGCTGGAGCCAGCGGGGGCGATCGGGCCAGCCCCGCTGCGCATTCGCGCAGACTCCTTAGCCTTGGGCTATTACAGCCTGCCCGCTCCTGGGCCAGCAACCGCCGCCGTTTCGGGCAGGGCAATGGTGACGCGC
Source organism: Synechococcales cyanobacterium RM1_1_8 (assembly GCA_012032745.1). Lineage (GTDB taxonomy): Bacteria > Cyanobacteriota > Cyanobacteriia > PCC-9006 > JAAUQQ01 > JAAUQQ01. Next base: position 8,479 of record JAAUQQ010000055.1, on the reverse strand, counting down.
TGGGACGAGGCGGGATTTTTGACCGATGACCTGGGCCAGTTGGATGGGGCGGGGCGGCTGACGATTGTGGGACGGGCCAGCGACAAGATTATTTCCGGCGGCGAGAATATTTTCCCCGCTGCGGTGGAAGCCGCGATTCTGGCCACGGGGCTGGTGGTGGATGGAGCGGTGCTGGGCTGGCCGGATCCGGTGTGGGGAGAGCGGGTGGTGGCGGTGGTGGTGGCTGAAGCGATGGCGGTTAGGGCAGTGACAGCGGGGCCAGTTGCCGTTGAACCAGTTGCCGTTGAACCAGCAGCCGTTGAACCAGCAGCCGTTGAACCAGCAGCCGTTGAATCGGTTGAATCAGCACCTGGGGAGCTGGTCTTGGCCTTGAACCGGGCGATCGCCCCCCAACTCTCCCCCGCCCAGCGTCCCAAGCAATGGCTGATCGCCCCCGCCCTGCCCCGCAATGGCCAGGGCAAACTCCAGCGCCAACCATTGCGAGCCTGGCTGCAAGCCGTCCTGGAACGGCCCGCCTAGGCGATTTGTTTGTCCAGGGCTGCGATGTAGTCGGCGATCGCATGGTCCTTAAACGGAGCCGTGACCAACTCCCAGCTCAGCCTCGGCCCAATGCGAATCTGCTGGGCCACATGGCGGGGATATCCCTGCCACCAGCGGGGCAGCTCCACCACAATATCCATGCCGTGGACGAAGCGATAGCTGTGGGGCACCCGGCGATCGAAGGACTCCTTGAAGGCTTTGTTGCCCACCCGAGGCGCGCCAAAGCTATAGACCTCTAGGTGCTGGAGCCGGTCGGCAAAGTTATATTGCAGATCCACCGCACAGAGCAGGGCCAGGGCTCCCCCGAGGCTGTGCCCCGTCACGGTGATCGTCGAGAGGCCCTGGGCGATTTGGGCATCGACCTGGCTGTGGATTTGGTCGCGCACGGAGAGGTAGGCCTGGGAAAAGCCGCTGTGGAGCTTGGCTCCCGAGGCGCTGCCGCTGGCGTAGGGATAGATCTGCTGGCGTTCGCTGCGATCGACGATCGCCCGTTGAATCACCGCTTCTTCAAAGGCCACCCGCATTTGCTGGGTATTGAGATTTCCCTGCCAGTCGTAGGCGGAATCGCTGCCGCGAAACACAATCGTCATGGCCTGGGCCGTCACCATCAGTAGGCATTGGGTATCCGTGGCGCGGTTGTCGATCGGGATCGTGGTTTCGGGCTGGGCTTCAAAGCGCTGATCGGTAAAGCTTTTGTAGACCTCCTGACAAGTCACGGCGAGCTGTCTGGCTTTCAAGTAGTCGATTTTCATAGCATCCTTAGTTTGATTGGGGATGGACTAGCGATCGCAAATTCCAGTTGATATCTAGCTCGTAGGTTACAGGTCTGGTGATCCGTCACGTTCGTATCACTGAGTTCCAAGTTATAAAAACGTACAACTGACGCATCAAAGTAAGGCCCCGCGTGCCAGGTGCCAACATCAAGTTTGATGAAACAATCGCCGGGTATCTCGAAGGCGCGCAGGGTGGCGGGGTCGGGGGGCATCGCTGGGGCCGGGGGGGGCGACGGCAATCAGCCAGGGTTGATTGGCGATCGCCCCCAGGCATTGGGTACAGCGCCGGTGGCGGGTGATCTGGTGAAACCGCCGCCCCCGCTGGCGCAGCTCCATGATGTAAAACCGAGGAATGCCCCCACTCAGCTCCAGTTGGGCATCCCCTGGGCCAAATTCTGCACCATCGGCGCAGGCGGTGATCAGTTGGCCAAAGGGAGCAAACAGCTCTGGGCTGATCGGCTGCGCTGGCAGGGCAACCGGTGAGGGCAGGGGCGATCGCGATGGAATCGACATGGGTAAGCAGGTCTAATGGTCTGGGGCGTGAGTTTTGCCCCCCTCACCCCAACCCCTCTCCCACAAGGGGAGAGGGGCTCCGATCCGGCTCCCCTTCTCCCGGCGGTTGTGTTTGTTGGGGGAGAAGGGGGCGGGGGATGAGCTCGGCATAAGCTAGCCCCAAAGCTTATGCTCAGGACTACTAGTGCTGGGGGCTTGAATGGAAGGGCAAGTCTCCAGATTAGCCGTAGGGAGACTCGCCTTGGCCAAGTTCAGGCGGATTCGGGGCGGATTTTTTGGCCTAGATCTTTGGCCTAGATCTTTCAGCCTAGCTGAGGAATCTAGTCGAGCACAACGAACCCAGCCGGACATTCCATAAAGGCAGTGGGGGTAGGGGAGGGCAGGGGGCTGGCGGCAGAAACCGGGGCGATGGTCTCGCACAGAATCGCGCTGCTGATGAAGCTGTCGCTCTCTGCTTCCGGGGTCAAAAAGACAAAGCCGACATAGCCCTTGATGTTTTCTTGGACGGGCGTTGCGAGGGCGATCGCCACCGGGGGCTGGCTGGGCTGGACCCCCACTTGATAGCTGTAGGTTTCCGTTTGGGCTGGGATACCGAGGCCTAGGGCCTCGATCGAATCGGAGAACGCCTCTTTTTCTAAGAAGTGGGCCTGTTGGCTACGGTTGAGGGAGCCCACATAGGTTTTGCCTTCGGCTTCTCTGGCCTTGTTGGCTTGGTTGAGGAAGGAGGGCAGGGCGATCGCCGCCAAAATGCTGAGCAAGATCACGCCGAAGCCGAGGCAGCCACAGCCTGCCAGGCCCCAAATCAGGATTTTGCTGGTCTTTCCCCCTTGGGTTTCCTGGGCCGGTGAGTTGTCTTGGATCATGGCTTGGGGAATATTTCCGATAAATTTTTTTCGCACGCTGACTAGGCTGGTTTCGTTCAACTTAGCCCGTTGATTCAGCCGCTGCATGGCTTTGGGCTTCACCCATCCCTGGGGCCGCCTGCCAGCGCTGGAGCCAGGCGGCGAGGTCCGGCGGCAGGACTTGGCGGCGGCGGCTGGCGGCGTCGATGCAGACGTGGCGCGTGGTGGCTTGGGCGAAGGTCTGGGCTGGGCTGAGCTGCTGCTCCCAGTCTTCGGCACAGATTTCCACAGTTCCCTCGGTGCTGGGGGCGGGAACTGCCAGCAGGCGGTAGTGGATTTCAAAGTCGCTGAGGGGGCGATCGCCCTGGGGCAACGGCCTGGGACTGAGAGCAATGGTGAGGCGATCGCCACAAACCAGAGGCCGCAAACAATCCAGGCTGCCATGGACCACCGGCACCACAAGACCCTGGGGGCTAAAAAAATCAGCCAAATCAATCCCCACCGCCCCCAGGGACGCCTCATAGGCTTCGTGGCAGAGGGTCAACAGATTGGCGAAGTAGACAACCCCCGCCCCATCCGTCTCATGGAAACGAATTTGGCGAGGGTAGTAAAACGACACAATCTGGGCCTTAGAACATTGGGGTTGGCAACGCAGGCCGGGCAGAGACCGGCTCAGTCAAGAAGCTAGTACATCAGAGCAGGAGTTCTCAGGCGCGCTTGAGCCGACCTCATCCCCCAACCCCTTCCTCATTGGATGGAGAAGGGGGGACGGATCGAAGCCCCTCTCCCACGAGGGGAGAGGAGTTGGGGTGAGGGCAGCTAAACCTATGCCCCAGGCTGCTAGAAGCCAGGCTGGCCTAATTCATCGCCTTCTTGGGGCTAATCAACATCATCATGTTTCGGCCTTCCCGCTTCGGAGACTGGTGGATCTCAGCCAGCTCCCCCAGGTCATCGGCCAGGCGCTGGAGCAAGACCCTGGCCAGGTCGCTGTGCTGGATCTCGCGCCCTCGGAAGGTGATGGTGGCCTTGACCTTGTCGCCCGCCTTGAGGAATTTCTTGGCGTTGTTGAGGCGCACATTGTAGTCATGCTCCTCAATTTTGTAGCGCATTTTCACTTCCTTGACTTCGGCGGAATGCTGCTTCTTTCTGGCTTCCCGCGCCCGCTTTTCCTGCTCAAACTTGTACTTGCCATGGTCCATAATCCGACAAACCGGAGGATTTGCCTTGTCGCTGACCAACACCAAGTCGAGCTCGCGCTCGTTCGCGATCGCCATTGCTTCCTGGGGAGTGATGACGCCTAGCTGAGTCCCATCACTATCGACGACTCGAATTTCTGGGAAGCGAATCCTTTCGTTAATTTGAGGAAGGTTGCGAACTGGGCGTCTAGAGCGGATTTGGGGTGCCATGCAGTAATGAATAAAGGATAGAGCGAAATCGAGAACGGAGCTGGTTGCAGCCTAGGAGATTACCCGCTAAGCTGGCAGGCTAGCTTCTTCAAATTTTAGCGCATTGCTTTACGCAAGCCACCGCAATTTCTTGACAAATGCCCGCCGGGTTGCTCCCTTAGTCTACTGAATCTATCTCCATTCGGGAATTCGCTTCACCAGACTTAAAGATCACCATTGCGGGCCAGTTGTTGCCGATGGGGTTCCCCCGTTGTTCTCTGTACTGGGGCGATCGCTGCTCCCATCGGGAAATTGGGGCTCAGGCAGCTCCGCCCTGGCCAGCCATTCCGCCAGGGGACGCTGCACCGCCGGTTCCAGATCGATATCGACCACCACAATTTCCACGGCTGGATCGCGGGTCTCGCCATCGCGAATCGCGTAGAGGCTGGTGCGGTCGAAGTTGGCTGCGCCGAGAATGAGCTTGTGGCTGCTGCCATCGGCGAGGGTGAGGTCGAGCTGGGCCATGGGGCGATCGAGGCCAAATTCCGCCAGGCGTGCTTCGCGATCGCCCTCCAAGGCAAAGCGATCGCTCACCTCCCCCGTCGCCAACAGACTGAGCAGGTAAGCCACTGCGCCATCGCTGGCCCCGTTGCTGCCCGGCGGCTCGTTGGCCGGGAGCTGGGTCGGGGCCAGGATGCGCCAATCCGGCTCCCCTGGGCTGCTGCTGGGCTGCTTTTCCAGGGTGAGGGTGAGGTCGGGGCGGCGCAGGGTGAAGCGGACCACATCCTGTTCTTGGAAGGGGAATAGGGTTTTGGGGCCTTTGGCAGCAGTCGTCCCAGCGCCGGTTGGGTTGGGGGCGCGATCGCTCCCCCCCGGAGCCCACCGCTGCTGCCAATAGATTCCGCCCGCCAGCCCCAGGGCCACCAAAACCAGGATCACATTGGTGCGTTGGATTTTCATGGGCAGATCCATTGAGCTGCTGAGGAAGAAATAAGCGGTTTCACAACTCCCATGGATTAACGCCGCTGTCGCCAGAGCAAAAACGCCGCGCCGAAGCCAGAAAGGGGCAGCAGCAGCACCGCCACCAACGCCACCAGATTGGCCCGCACCGGGGTGAGGGTGAGGCGGCGATCGGTGAGCTGCTTGGCGCTGATCGAGAGCACTTCGCCCTGGCGCTGGCTCACCCAAACCAGGGAATTGAGGAACACATCTTGGTTCAGGAGCTGGCGCAGGAGGCTATCGGTGGCAAAGCTGGAGTTGCCAATGACCACGAGGCGGCTTTGGCCTTCGGCCTTGGCGGCGGCGGGTTCGGGTTCGGCGGGCTCAGGTGCGGCGGGTTGGGGTTCGGCGGGCTCCGTTTGTTCTGCCGTTGTTGGCTCCGCTGCTGCTGTTGGCTCCGCTGCTGCTGTATCTGCCGGGGCGGGGCCAGTGGCAGGCTTGGTCAGGGCAGCCCCGATCGCCAACGGTCCTTTCAAGTCGCGGCTGGGGTCAAACTGCACCTGGGATTCCACATCCTTTTCGGCCCAGCTTTCCTCATTGGTAATCAACAGGGGCGTGGCATCGACCCCGGCAACCTCCGACAGGTTGACCGCGCGGGCCAGGGATAGAGCGAGTTGCCCGAGCCAAAATCTGCCGTAATCGGGTGGTTGCCATAGCGGCTGACCAGGGGGGCGGTGGGACCAAAACCGACGACGCCGCCAGTGGCATCCACGCCCAGGCCACCGCTGCCATCGATGATCAGGCGATCGTCGAGGTTGACGCCCCATTCCTGGAGCAGCGGGGTCAGCTTGGGGTCGGTGTTGGGGTCAATCAGCAACATCAGGCCACCGCCTTGGTCTAGGTAGGCTTTGAGGGCGGCGACTTCAGGCTCCAGCAGGCCCCGCTGGGGACCGGCAACGACGATCGCACTGGCATCCTCGGGAATGCCCTGGCCCTGGTTGAGCAGCGCCGCCAAGTTGAGGGGTTGGCTTTCATAGCCGCGATCCTGGAGCAGGGAAACCGCAACGCTTAACTCCTCGATGCGATGTTCACCATGGCCATCGAGGAAATAGATTTGCTCGACTTGGTCGCGGGCCAAGCGCCTCAGGGCATTGGTGAATTTGCTCTCGGAGAAGGTCTCCTGCTGGATGTTTTGGACGAACTGGGTGCGATCGCCTCCAATGCTCCCAGGGCTCCCAGGGCTGTCCTGGGCTGGCTCACTCACCTGCAAAATCACATCCCCCGGATCCTTCATGCCCAGTTCCTGCACCAAGCCCGGCTGCTGGAGGGGATTGACGAATTCGTAGGAAAATTTTTCGCTGTTGAGTTCGCGATAGTTCTTCAACACATTCTCCACCGGGGGCAGCTTGGTGGGGCTGAAGACATAGGCGCGGACGGGCTGCTCCAGCCCTTGGACAATGGCCTTGGACTGGGGGGCCAGGCTAAAGATTTGGTTTTCGGTCAGGTCGATGCGCTGGGGATAGCGGGCGATCAGAAAATTGAGCAGGCCCAGGATCAGCACCATGGCGGTGACCGCAATCAGGGCATTGGTGCCCGCCTGGGTGGCGCGCGATCGCCAAAACGCCTGGGAGGTGGCCACCAGCAACAGCCAAAACAGCACCAGCGCCAGCCCGGCGATAATCAGCACCATGGGCAATGCGCCCCACTGGCCCGACACCACCCCCGCCGAAAGCCCGGCTACAGCCAGACCAATGCCGGGCCACAGCAGCCTGCGCCAAAACTTAGATTTACCGATTGCTGCACCGATGTTCATGGGTAAATGCGTGAAGGTAAATGCGTGAAGGTAAATGCGGAAAGGCCAATACCTAAAAAGCCAAACCCCTACAAACTAGGAACGCTGAAACCGGAAGGTTTCCACGGACTGGGCGGTCAAAAAGATGCCGAGAAATATATAAGTCGCAAAAATGGCCAAACTGCCGCTATCGACAATGCCCTGGGTCAGGGTTTTGAAGTGGCGCAGCAGGGATAGTTGCCCCAGCACCTCAGCTAGGGGACCGCTGGCATTGGCCGTCACGGCTTCAATCACCCAGAGCAGCAGCGCCAGGCCAAAGGTCAAAATCGCCGCCAAAATCGTGCTGCTGGTGAGGGAAGAAATGAACATCCCCAGGGACAGCACCGCTGCCGCCAGCAACACCAAGGCCAGGTGACTCAGCAGGAACACCAGCACCGGCATGGCGGGGTTCGCCGTGGCAAAAATCAAGGCTTCGTAGGCCATGATCGGCAGCAACATCCCCAAAAAGAACGTCACCGCCGCCAGCAGCTTGCCCAGGGCCACGGCCCAATTGGTGATCGGCGAGGTGGCCAGCAGTTCCAAGGTTCCCCGCTTGCGCTCCTCCGCATAGAGACCCATGGAGAGCATCGGCATGACCACCAGCAGCAGCGAGGCCATGACGCCCAGAAAGTCTTGGAGCAAGAGATAGGGCACATCTAGGGGCTGGGCCGGGCCACCAAACTGTTGCTGTTGGAAGTCTAGGGTGGCCACCTGCTCCAGGATGCTACCCATGATGGCCAGGAAGAAGATGCCCCCAATCAGCCAAAAAACGCTGCGATGATGTAAGCAAGGGGGGATTTAAAGTAGCTTTGGAGTTCGCGTTGATAGATGGCGAACCAGTTTCCGACGGCAATGTTCATTTATTCGGCCCCCTCTGGGGTGGCGATCGCGGCAGGTTCGGTCGAGTCAGGCTGACCGGTCTCAGGCTGGCCGGTCGAGTCATCAGCGGCGCTTACCTCGGGTAGGTCGGCGGCGATCGCGCTCCCCAGGGACTCCACCGGCTCTGCTTCCCCTGACTCCCCTGGCTCCGCCGCCGTCTCCTGCATCGTCAGCTTCAAGAACACCTCCTCCATGCTGGCGCGGGTGCGCTGCATTTCATACAGCCCCAAACCGGCCTCCACCAGGGCAGCGGCCAGGGCTCGGCCCGGATCGGTCTCCCCTTCGGTCTGAATCGCCAGGCTCACATGGCCCGGCGCTAGGCCTGGCTTGGCCATGACCGTAACCGATTGCACCATCGGCAGCCTGCCCAGGGCCGCTTCGGCCTCGGCCAGCTCCCCCGCGACTTCGATGCGGTAGCCGCTGCCCTGGCTCAGGTCGTTGATCAAAGACTCGGGGGAGTTGGTGGTGACCAGCTTGCCCTGGTTGATGATCGTGACGCGATCGCAGGTCATGCTGACTTCGGGCAAAATATGGGTCGATAAAATAATCGTATGTTGACCGGCCAAGCCCTTGATCAACTCCCGCACTTCAATGATTTGTCGGGGGTCCAGGCCGACGGTGGGTTCATCCAAAATAATCACGGGGGGGTCATGGACGATGGCCTGGGCGATGCCGACGCGCTGGCGATAGCCCTTGGAGAGGGTGGTGATGAGAGACTTGCGCCGATCCATGAGGCTACAGCGCTCCAGGGCAGAGTCGATGCGGCGGGGCGATCGC
>JAAUQQ010000464.1 GCA_012032745.1 Synechococcales cyanobacterium RM1_1_8 | reverse complement strand
ATCAACAACGGCAAGCCTGTTTGTTGGTCCCCACCTGCTCGGCAGGCCTGGGCATGACCGCCCTCGATTGCCAGCTCTGCCGCTCTCTCGCCCCAAATGCAGAAGGGCAAGGACTGGGCCCGCAGTACCCACATCGCCCTGAATACCATTTTGGTGGGGCTGTTTGGCTGGCAGGCCGTGACGGGGGTGCAGATCGTGCTGCGCATTGTGAGCAACTGATTGTGATTTTGGGTTTTGATGCTGCACTCGTGCTTTTGCTCACTGCGCCCCTCTGAGCGGCTGGCTGCTCCGTGATAGCTGGCTGCTCCGTGATAGCTGGCTGCTCCGTGATAGCTGGCTGCTCCGTGATAGAGTAATGACCGCAAAACTCGCGCTGCGAGGTCGGATGGTCTGTGCCAGCTAGATTCCGTCTTCTTGCGGATGTCCGGCTGCGGTAATTTTGTTTGTGTAGGGTTTGGAACCCATACTCCCATTGCACGCCCCCTTCCCCAGGATTCACCCCTTGCCATGAGTGCTTCACTCAGCGTTACGCCCCCCAATGCTGCCCCATCCTTGCCGATGGCGATCAAGGCCTTGCCAGACATCGAAGGAGCCGGTGAGTCCTGCTCGCGGCGGGCAAGGCAGCAGCTCGACCTGATTCTGTTGGCGATTGAAGCTCTGGACCTGGGTGGCTCCGAAGCCATTTTGATTGTGGCCAAGGAGCTGGAACTGACGGGGATCATCAAGAATCGCGTCCAGCTCTGGCGGCTGCGCAGCAGCAATCCCCTGCGGCGCAACAGCCAGCGACGCCCGCTCCAGCCCCTAGAGGCCAAGGCGCTGATTGTCATTATTGGCTACATTGCCCGGCGCTTGACCGTGGTGGTGCGCCAGCTTTTGCTGGTGGAGCAGCAGCTGCGGGACAAGGGCCAAACCCTGGAGAGCAACCCTCGCCTCAATTTGTATCTGGAGCGGTTCCGCCAACATTTTCGCCAGCGCATGAACCCCCGCCGGGCCGGGGTGATGGCCTATGATACGGATGATAAGCTCAATCAGCTTGCAATTTCGTTGCTAGAGCAACTGCTGTTCTGCACGGGCACCGCTGGCGAGCAGCGATTGTGGATCAGCTTATTTGATGGAGAGGTTTAGGCCATGCAGCTTCAGCGCAATTACACCCTGCCCAACTGCACGCTGACCCTGGAGGGGATGGGTGATCCCAGCGGCGGTCTGTCGCCCAGCGCTTCCATGACGATTTTGGTCAATGCCGCCTGTCAGTTTTTGGGCAAAGATAGCCCCCTCAGCGGCGGCAGCGAGTTTTTTAGCCATTTGGTGGCCACCACCAGCCGCTATGCCCAGGAGCAGCTCAGTGGTCTGAAAAGCGGAGCCACCCAGGACGGCATCGTGCGGATGCAGCGCTTGGAGAATGGGTTGCATGAGCTGACGGTCTACGAACCAGCGGGGGAGGCGGCGGAGCCGGATTCGATTCAGAAGGCTGAGCTGACGACGGTGCAGTTGTTTGATTTGGTGGAGGCGATCGATCAGTTTTTGGCCGATGGCACGGTGTTGCCTGCGTTGAAGCCGACGATCGCTCCCCTGGCGAAGCGGGATGTGCCCTCCCAGCAGCAGCCGGTGCAGCGATTTGCTGCTCCGGCCCTGGGGGCGACGGGGTTGGCGATCGCGGCAGCGGCTCTGTTTGCCCTGCCTGCGCCCAAGATCCAACCCCCCGTGGAAGGGGAAGCGGCCCAGGTAGAAGCCTTGGACAGCCCAGCGGCGACCTCAACCTCAGGGGATCCTGCCGGTGCTCCCCCCACTGGCGAGGCATCGGACGAAACGGTCGGCGAAACCCCAACGGCGGGGGGAGCCACAGATCCCGATGAGCAGGGGGCCGTGGCTTCTGCGGGAGCGGCGGCGGTGGAGCCAAAGACCGCAGAGCGCTTAATCACTGATGAGGTGGTGTTGGGGGCGATCGGCGCGGATCTGGAAAATCAGATTAACCAAGCTTGGACCGAGCCCTTGGGTGTCGATTCAGACCTGAGCTATCGCATTACCACCAGCCAGGATGGCACGGTCTTGGGCTATGTGGGCATGGATGAAATTTCCAAGCAAAATGCATCGCGCACGCCTCTGCTCGATCAGCTCTACATCCCCGCCCAGGGCGGCAGCGTTGAGAATGATCCCCTGGCCCAGTTCAAGATTACCTTTACCGCCAATGACAGACTCGAAGTGACGCCCCTGACTGCCGAGGATCTGGGACTCCCGGCGAAGGCCGAAGCCCCAGCCAACCCCAGTGGGGAGAGCTCCGCTGCCGACAAATCTGCCGCCGACCAGTCCGGGGCCGGAACGGCGAAAGATGCCGATGGCGAGGCGAAGGAGGACACCGCCGCGAAGGCCACTCAGACCGCCAGCCCTGGCCTGGTGTCAGCGGAGCCCCTCAAGGACAGCAATGTCTTGGACAGGCTGAATGTCGAGCTTTACGACAACGTCAACAAGGGCTGGACGGAGTCGATCGAGGGCAATGGCGATCTGGAATATCGCGTTCAACTGAGCCCGGACGGCGAGGTAGTGGGTTTTGAGCCCCTCAACCAGGCGGCGCGGGACTATGGTGGCGAGCTGCCTCTGGCGAAGCTGAAGCAATCGGGCAATCCCAGCCAGGTTGCCGAGTTTAAGGTGGTGTTCAAGGCCAGTGATGTTTTGGAAGTAAGCCCCTGGGAGGGATTTTAGGGGGCGTCTCTGCTAGCGGCGGTGGGTTTGGGGGCCCATGAGGCTGTCGGCGATCGCTTCCCCATAGCCCAGGGGCTGATCCTCCGGGGCTGGGACCGCTGCGCCGGGTCCGGTCATGCGCCAGCGGGGCATGGGACTGTCATAGAGGCTGCCCGCTTCAAACAGAACCGCCTGGGGGTGGCGCTGGCTCCAGCCCAGCAGCATGGCCTGTTCTTGGCGGGGGGGCGTCAGGGTCTGGACCTGGCCGGTGAGGGTTTCCCAGATCAGGGCATAGTCCGTGGCCATGGAGCTGCAAAATCGGCCTTCGAACTGGCGGGCCAGGAGGCGATCGCCGGTTTGGTTCCAGGCAATGGGCATGAGGATGGCGATGGAGCCTGCCGGGGACGGGCTGCAATCCGCTGCGGGAGCGAAGGGATCGGCGGTCCCAGCGGAGGATGTTCCAGCGGAGGATGTTCCAGCGGAGGATGCAGCGGAAGGAAAAGGCGAGCTCGCCTGGGCCTGGAGCCGTCCCTCCAGCAAATCTTCTAGCAGCAACAGGCTCTCCACCTGGGAAGCGTGGAGCTGGGGGGCCGGGGTGAAATGGATGCGGCTGTAGGCCAGCCAGCGGCCATCGGGGGAGCGCAGGGCGCTGGAGCGATAGTGGTGGGGCGTGAACAGTTGTTCGGCGATCGCCGCGCTGTGGGCTGCCAAGATCCAGTTCCAGGGAACGGGGTGGGGACT
>JAAUQQ010000054.1 GCA_012032745.1 Synechococcales cyanobacterium RM1_1_8 | reverse complement strand
TTTTCCAGACCATGTTTTTCGGCCAGGGCATCGAAGGTGGAAAAGACGCGGTTGAGAAAACCCACCATTCTAGGGGCTCCATGCGGTTGGATAGGGGCGTGAAGTCCACGATATCGGCAAATAGGATTGTCACTTCCTCGAAGAGTTCGGCGATGGTGCCGGGGGATTCCTTCAGTTTGTCGGCGATCGCCCCCGGCAAAATATTCAGCAGCAGTTGCTCGGCTTTTTCCTGCTCTCGCTGGAGGTTGGCATTGGCTTGGTGGAGTTCATGGGTGCGATCGGCGACGCGCTGCTCCAGGGTCGAAAACAAGCCCTTGAGCTGGGTGGCCATGGCCTGGAAGTTTTGGGCGAGGTGGGCCACCTCTGCGGCCTGGATGCCCCCTTGATCTGCGCTGAGTTTCTGGGTGAGCTCGGCGGTGTTCTCCCACTGGCCCGTGGCGATCTCCCGGCTGGCTTGGGCGAGGCGCTCCAGGGGGGCGGTAATCCAGCGAGCCATCAACAATCCACCTAGGCTCGCCAGGCCCAGGGCTCCCAGGGAAAGTAAGATCGTATCGCGGGCATTGCGCTGAATCTGGGCCGTGAAGTCGGCCTGGGGCACGACGACGGCAATCAGCCAGTCCAGTTGTGGCTCCATTGTGAGCGGATGGACTTGGAAATATCGCCATTCGCCCAGGGTATGAAACTTGATCAAAGTCGGCTCTGTGATGCTCTCCAATTGGGGATAGGATTCCAGCAGCGCTGCCATGGCGGAGCGGGTGATGGGGTCACGGCTTTGGATCGCGGGGAACAGCGTGCGGTCATCGCCCTGGCCCACAAAGGGAATCTCTCCGGTGGAAGATGCGAGTAAATTGCCCTTGCCCCCCTGTCGCCGCTCGATCAAAAAAGCCTGGCCCGACTTGCCAATGCTTAGCTCCTCAAGAAAGTGTCCGACGCTGTTGAGGCGCACGGCGGTGTTGAGCACGGCTTTGAGGTCTTTGGTTTGCAAGTCATAGACAGGGGTGGAAGAGGCGACGAGCAGGGTATCTTCGAGGTACGAAATAAACACTGAGCTCCAGACCGACTGACCAGCAGCGACTCCATCTTTGTACCAGCCACCTTCGCGGGTGTCCTCCGTCGGGAAGCTGGTTGCCAGGCTTATGCGATCGCCCTGGTCGTCAGTGCTGTAGGAATGGAAGTCAGAATTGGTCCAGGTGTCAATCACATTGATGCGCAGCTCACCGGTTTCAAAGCGCTCCCCCGTGCGCTGCTGCCCCAGGGGATTGGTGATTTTGATGAAGTTGATGTCGGTGTTGGTCTGGACCTGTCGCCAAAGCAGCTTTTCCCAGGGCGTGAGATCATCCACAGGCAGACGTTGCCCCTCAATCAACAGGGCATTGAGACGGTCGATCTGCTGGACAGGGGCGAGGTATCCCTGCAGATTTTCATCAATGCGCCCGGAGATTTCATGGGTGAGCTGCTCCGCCAGTTCATCGACGGTGCGTTGGCCGTTGCGGTAAGATATGTAGCCCACAAGGCCCGTAATGGCCAGCATCTGGGCCAGGAAGGGCAGGACAATCAGCGATCGCAGGGGCCATCGGCGGGTTGCCATGGGCCAAGGCCACAGGGGCGGCTGAACAGGTTGCCGAGGGGGGGGCTGAACCGAAGGGGAAGTGGCTGGGTCAGTCATATACAGGCCAGGGAAGTGCAAGCTAGGGAAGTGCAAGCTGGGCGGACGAAACCTTCAAGCCGTTTTAGCCTAAACGAAATAAAGCCCCACCAGAGTGACCCCCATAGCAATCTTTATTGCAAGTTTTATTTCAAATCTAACCGTAATTTTCGCTACAAGCTCATTCGCCCATCTAGAATTCGCTGCCCAGGCCGGAGCGCCATTCCCTAGAAGTTAAGACGTATGATTGAAGCGTACGGATGAACTCCCCATGGCCTACGAACCGCTTCACCACAAATATCGCCCCCAGACCTTTGCAGATTTGGTGGGCCAAGGGGCGATCGCCCAGACCCTGACCAACGCCATCCTCCAGCGGCGCATTGCTCCCGCCTACCTGTTCAGCGGCCCTCGGGGCACGGGCAAGACCTCCAGCGCCCGCATCCTGGCCAAGTCGCTCAACTGCCAAGCCAGCGACCAGCCCACCCCCCAGCCCTGTGGCCGTTGCGAAGCCTGCCGCAGCATCGCAGCGGGCTTCGCCCTGGATGTGATCGAAATTGATGCCGCCAGCAATACCGGCGTGGATAACATTCGCGAACTGATTGAAAAGGCCCAGTTCGCCCCGGTCCAGTGCCGCTACAAGGTCTACGTGATCGATGAATGCCACATGCTCAGTACCGCAGCATTCAATGCGCTACTGAAGACCCTAGAGGAACCACCGGATCGAGTCGTGTTTGTGTTAGCCACGACGGACCCCCAGCGGGTGCTGCCGACGATCATTTCCCGCTGCCAGCGCTTTGACTATCGCCGCATCCCCCTAGAAGACATGGTGCTCCACCTGCGCCACATCGCCGACCAGGAGCTGATCGATATCCATGACGATGCTTTGCGCCTGGTTGGCCAACTCTCCCAGGGCGGATTGCGGGATGCTGAGAGCCTGCTGGATCAGCTCAGTTTGCTGCCGCCGCCCGTGGCGATTGAGGCGGTCTGGGATCTGGTGGGGGCCGTGCCGGAGCGGGATCTGTTGAGCCTGGTGGCGGCGATCGCCGCCAACCAGGCCGAAGCCGTCCTCGATTGCGCCCGCCAGCTCATGGATCGGGGCCGGGAGCCCCTAATCGTATTACAAAGCCTGGCCAGCTTCTATCGCGACCTGCTGATCGCCAAAACGGCCTCCCAGCGCCCCGACCTCGTTGCAATTACCGCCGATACCTGGACACAGATGGTTCAGTTTGTCCAGCAACTCGATGTGGCCACGATTCTCCAGGGGCAACAGCACCTGCGCCACAGCGAAGTCCAGCTCAAGAACAGCACCCAGCCCCGCCTCTGGCTAGAGGTGACCCTGATGGGACTGTTGCCCGCTGCCCAAATGCAGCCCCAGGGCATCGCCCCAGTTCTTCAACCCGCCAGCCCCCCAGCGGCTCTCTCAGCGCCCGTGACGTCTGCTCCGACCTTGGCTCCCCAGGCGGCTTTCCCTCCCCCAGCCGCCCCTCGCATTATCTCAGCGCCCATCTCCGTCGCTGCGCCTCCCCAGCCCCCCGCTGCGGTCCAAGCTGCTGCATCTTCGGCAGAAGCGCCTGCTCCCGGATTTGGTGCAGTGGTTCAGTTTCCGGCTGCTGCTCCCCCTGCTGCTGCCCCTGACGCAGGTTCAGGAGCCGTTGTAAATACGACTCCAGGTACAACTCCAGGTACAACTCCAGATCCGACGCCAGATCCGACTCAAAACATTGCGCCAGCCTTGGACCTGGGCGAAACCTGGAAGCAGGCGATCGCCAATGTCGAATATCACAGCACACAAACGTTGCTGAACCAACAATCCCAGCTCATGCGCTTCGATGGCACCACCGCCCGAGTCGCCGTCACCCAGCAGTGGCTGAGCTACATCCAAGACAAACAGGAGGCGATCGAACAGGCCCTCGCCAGGGTAATCGGCAAGGCCATCAAGCTCAAGCTAGAGGGCGTGGCGAAAAAGCCCGAGGCCCCGCCAGCAGCGGCGATCGCCCCTGTTCCCCCTACCCCAGCGCCTGCTCCAGCGGCACCTCCGACCCCCGCCGCACCGAAGCCAAGGTCGCCGTCTTCTGGCCCGCCCCCCGCTGCACCGAGCCCTGCCCCCCCAGCCGCACCTGCCCCAACCTCCGGTCCTAAAAGACGCGGCCTCCACAGCCAGGCCTGAAGTTGTGGTTCCCAGGGCAGGAACCAGCGCCGTTGCCAGGCCAGGCCTAGAGCCCTTGCCCAGTCATCGGTCTGGAACGGCTGCTCCAGGAACGGCTGCTCCCCCGCCGCCGCCCCCTGTCCAGACTCCAATAACTTCCGCCGCTGAACCCGAGCCGCCCCCCCAGGCCCGGCTTGCACCCATTGGCCATGGGGTCTCACCCACCCTAAATCAGGTTTGGCATGAAGATGAAGTGGTGCGATCGGCCAAGCAACTGGCGCAGTTTTTTAATGGCGAAGTTGTCATCGAGGATGGGCTATTGCAGGATGCTGGCTCGGAGGGAGAAGCCATACCGCCCGCGCCTCCCCCGACCAGTGGGATGGACGATGATGACGATGTGCCATTTTGACCCGCTTTAGCTTCGCGCCCATGCTCAACCCAGGCCGCGATCGCCCCAGACCGCTCCATAAAAAACGGCCCCTGGCCGGAGCCAGGAGCCGATTGAGTCAGGGTGCATCTACCACCTATGTATACTTTTTATCCTTGCCTCGTCCGGAAGACTCTGGAAAATATGGGTCCAGTCAGATATCGCTCTGGCAAGATGTGGCTTCAGCTTGCAACCCATCCCCACCGACATTAAAACCGAGATTAAAAAAGGCCCCTGGCCGGAGCCAGGAGCCGATTGAGTCAGGGTGCATCTACCACCTATAGCTACCCAACTTTGGCTGGGGCTCAGGACATCCTGCCAAAGTCTGGTAGACCTACGGAAATGGCATTCTTTGCAACCCAAGCATCAGCATTGATACGGTGTTGAGCTGAGGGGCTTGTCAAGGCTTGATTTTGGATTTCGGCCAGGTCATGGGGTGAGAAGCCATGGATGCCTTGCCAGTTTTGGGTCAGAGAAGTCTTGGATTAGAGATCGTTGGCCCGCTGGTAGTAGAGCTTTGAGCCCTGATCCGCCACAAAGTGGCAGCGCAGGTAAGATCGCAAAAACCCTTTGATGATTGGCTGATCGGACTTGCGGTAGTAATCGCCCAGGACCGGCTTGATCGCCTCGGTAGCGGTCTGTAAGTGGTAATGGGGGATGCTCAAGAAAACGTGGTGGGCTACATGGGTGCCAATGTCGTGGTGAATGGCATTGAACCAGCCATAGTCCCGGTCAATGGTCGAGATTGCGCCCTTGAGGAAATACCAGTCCTTGCCGCGATACCAGGGGATGTCATCCTCCGTGTGGTGCAAGAAGGTGACCAAATCCAGCCAGACCACGAAGACGAGGTAGGGCATGATGTAGTAGTTGGCGACAAACAGCAGCCCATGCTGAAGGGCCAGGCCCACCAGCAGCGTCACCATGGCAGACCACCAAATCGTGCTGGTGATCACCAGTTTGCGCTCCGAGGGACGAAAGACATCGCTGCTGGGCAAGAAATGGGAGCCCTGGCGGCCTGGAGAACGCATGAACAGGTAGATCGGGTAGGCCAGCAGAACCAGGGGGAGCTTGAAACGCACCAGTTTCTCGGGCCAGTTCATGGATTCGTACATGCTCTGGGTGAGGGGATACCAGCTCTCATCCGTATCAATGTTGCCGGTGTTGGCGTGGTGGGTGCGATGGCTGATGCGCCAGCCGTGGAAGGGCACCAAAATGAAGGAGTGGGAGATGTGACCAATGAGGTTGTTGAGCCAACTGTGCTTGGAGAAAGAGCCATGGCCGCAGTCGTGGCCGACGACGAACAGCGCCCAGAACATGGTGCCTTGGGCGAACCAGAATAGGGGGAACAGCCACCATTGGTTGACGGTGGCGGCGATCGCATACAGCCCCGCCACAATCCCCACATCCAATGCAAAATAGGCTAGGGAGCGAAAGGCCGAAGGCTCAAAGCAAAAATCGGGGATCGCTTCGCGCACATCCTGAAGCGTAAAGGGAAGCATCTCCCGCTCTGAAGCATTGCCTGAAGCACTGATCGTTTCAACATCACCAACGGGCGGAGTGGATTGTAGTTGCACGTATAAACCTGCTGTCGAGCAAAAACGCTCGAATTAAAACAACAGCGTTTATCGTCTCACACATTTCTTAATACTGCTCCAGAAATGTAGCGCTCTTGACCGCTGTAGATGCTCCTGGGCAAGTCTTACCGGTTCCAAGCTACCAAGCTCAAGCTAGGGGCCACTCTCAAACAGGTTAACTCCATGTTATGTTGGGGGGGTTGTCCAAAATCACACATCCAGGATTTCGGGTGGCTCAGTCCTCAGTTGTTTGGGGTCAGCTTTTCAGCGCCAGCCTTGGAGCCAAGGGCTCTGATGCTGCATCCCAAGGCTTCAGGCCTGGCACAGCTCCCTGGATGGAGGTCTAACCCGAAAAAGGAGATCGTTTCCCATGCCCGTAGTTTCTCTTGCTCAGATGATGGAGGCGGGGGTCCACTTTGGCCACCAAACCCGCCGCTGGAACCCCAAAATGGGGAAGTATATCTATACCTCCCGCAATGGTGTCCACATCATTGACTTGGTCCAGACGGCCCAGCTCATTGATGTTGCCTATAACTATGTCCGCAATAGTTCCGACAAAGGCAAGAATTTCCTGTTCGTTGGCACCAAGCGCCAAGCCGCGAACATCATTGCCGAAGAGGCCAGCCGCTGCGGTGCCTACTATGTGAACCAGCGCTGGCTGGGGGGGATGCTCACCAACTGGACCACCATCAAAACCCGTGTGGACCGGCTCAAGGATCTCGAACGCATGGAAGCCAGCGGCGAAATTGCCCGTCGCCCCAAAAAAGAAGCCTCGGTGCTGCGCCGGGAGCTGGAGCGCTTGCAGAAGTATTTGGGAGGCATCAAAAACATGCGTCGCCTGCCCGATGCCGTAGTAATCATTGACCAAAAGCGTGAATACAACGCCATCTTGGAATGTCGAAAGCTGGGCATTCCGATCATTTCGCTGCTGGATACCAACTGCGATCCGGACCTGGCGGACATCAAAATTCCCGCCAATGACGATGCCATCCGCTCCATTAAGCTGCTGATTGGTAAGCTGGCTGACGCGATCTATGAGGGTCGCCATGGTCAACTGGAGCAGCAGCAGGAAGAGGACTATGCTCAATATGCCGAGGCTGAGGATGCCGAGGTTGACTATGAGTATGCCGATGCAGAGCCGGATGCCGAAGCTGCGCCGGATGCGGAAGCGGCCTCAGTAGAAGCCTAGCTCGGGCGGCAGAGCGGGCTTGGCTTGGGACCACTGTTTTCCTAGGGCATTGTTTATAGAACATTGTTCCTAGGGCATTGTTTTCCAGGCCAAGCCCAAAATTGGGGCTTGCCGCTGTTTTAGAAATGTAGAAACAATTGGCCTAGATAACGGGCTGGGGAGAGATCGAGCGATGGCAGACAAAATCTCTGCAAAGTTAGTCAAGGATCTGCGCGACAAGACTGGCGCAGGCATGATGGACTGCAAGAAGGCCCTGACGGAATGCGGTGGCGACCTCGAAAAGGCCAACATCTGGCTGCGTGAGAAGGGCATTGCCTCCGCCGGTAAGAAGAGCGGCCGCATTGCTGCGGAAGGCTTGGTGGATAGTTATATTCACACCGGTGGCCGGGTGGGCGTGCTGGTGGAAGTCAACTGCGAGACAGATTTTGTGGCTCGGGGCGAGAAGTTCCAGGAGCTGGTGCGCAATATTGCGATGCAGGTTGCGGCTTGTCCCAATGTGGAATACGTCACCACGGATGATGTGCCCCAGGGGGACATTGAGCAGGAGAAGGCGATCGAAATGGGCCGGGAGGACATTGCCAGCAAGCCTGAGAAGATGCGTGAGCAGATTGTCAGTGGCCGCATTGCCAAGCGTCTCAAGGAACTGGCCCTGATGGATCAGCCTTATATTCGGGATCAGAGCATCACCGTGGAGGAGCTGGTGAAGCAGAGCATTGCCGAGCTGGGTGAGAATATCCAGATCCGTCGCTTTCAGCGGTTTGTCCTAGGTGAAGGCATTGAGAAGAAGCAGGAGGATTTTGCGGCTGAGGTGGCCGCTGCTTCGGGTCAGGCTTAAACTGGAAGCCTGCCTCTTAGGGAGGGATTGGATGTCTCTGTAGGGTGATGCTGAGTAGCTTTTGACTCAGCGGGATGTTCAAACGTTCCTAGGGCAGCATGGCCTGGGGACGTTTGTCGTTTTATCCACTGCTCTCTCCTGGCTGCTGGTTTATAGGGGCTGCCCGCTATCTTGGCCGTTTGTTGGATTGGCCTGTCTTTGTCAACTAAGGAAGCCTATGGCCATGTCTGCTGCCCGGATTACTGAGAAATTGAAGGCCCTTGAAGCTGAGACGGCGGAGAGTGCGGAGCGATTCTATTATCTCTATGGGCGCTACCTCCAGGAATTGAGCAACGCAGCCTCCCAGCAGCTTTTGGCGGTCTGCTATGAGCTTTGTACGGTGGCCCATCCCGAGGCTTTTTTGGCGCTGTCTGCGGGCGATCGCCAATCCCTCCAGGCAAAGATTCGAGACCAGGCTGAGCAGTTGCGCCACCATCTGATCCTCGATCGGCTGCTCCAGCCCGAGCCAGAGTTCCAGGGTGAAACCGCGCCCCAGCAGATCGCCGTGATCAAGGCTGAACTCAGCCGCGATGATCTCAATTCCCTGGCCGATGCGCTGGAGGAGGAAGATGGCGATCGCCTGATCGCCCTGCTGCGAGAACGGGCTGTGGATCTGCCCTTGGATCTAGCCGATCTGGAGAACAGCGCTGTCTCTTCAACGCCAGAGGCATTCTCAGGCTCAAGCCCCCAGGACTCACAGGCGGCAGATTCAGGGGCAGCAGATTTAAGTCCAGAACCAGAAGATTCGAGCCCAGGAGATTCTAGCCCAGAAGCTCCAGACCTCCAGGACTCCGACGAGCAGCGCCCAGCGCCGCCCCAAGGCGGCGCTAGTCAGGCTGCGCCCATGCAAGCTCCAGCTCGTTCTACGGGGCAACGCAGCACCTGGCAACAGCGCTTTATGGCCAATTTTCGAGGTAGCCTAGCTGCCCAGGCTGATGTTGATCTTATGAGCCGTGGGAACCTGGGAAGCCGTGGGAATCTGGGGGGCGATCGCCCGCCCCCGGTCCAACGCGGCCAGCCATGCCCAATCACCCCAGCGATCCAGCGGAAACCAATGCCGCCCCCGCCCCGGCTGTTAGCCCGGCAAGTGCCAGCCCGGCAAGTACCAGCCCGAACAAGACCCACCAAGACCCTGCCAGTGTCGCTACAGGGCAGCCCCATCGCCCCCAGAATCAACAGCGGCATAATCCGCCCCAACAGCGCAGACCCGAAGCTTCGGCAGCTCCGCCCCATCGCCCCACCCAGAACGCGGCTCACGAGCCATCGGACCCGCTCGATCCGCAATCTGACCTGCTCGATGAGCACAATGGCTTCGATCCAGACTTTGAGCCCCCGCCAGCGGAGGATCGTGAACCTGCCTTGCCCCTAAAAGCCAGCGATCTGCTCGACATTTCGCCGGGAGTGCTGGCCAGCGCCCTGGCAGCGGAGGGGGAACGGGGCCTGGGGGCGGTGCTGCTCCAGCCCTCGCCCTACGATGGCACGACCCGATTGAGCGACCAAGCCCGCAAGGAGCCCCAGGCTCTGCTCCGCTGGGTTGAGCGCATTGAACGGGGCCTCTCCCAGCGCCTGCGCCAGAGCTCCCAGCGCATGACGCGCACCCTGGAGACGTTCTCAATTCTCAATAACCAGCTCCCCGAAGGACTGTTGGAGGCTGCCTCTCGCTCCAGCGGAGAATATTCAGGAGATTCGGATCAAAAAGCGCCCCATATTTTGAGTCTGAAGCTGAACCCTGCTGGAAAAGAAAAGCGATCAAGTCGGGAGCCGGTGCAGATCACGGCGATCTACTTGCGTTTGGGGGAGTTGGAATATGCCACTCCGACGGTGATGGCCTGGCGCAACCAACTGCGCCTCCAGGGGCAAAAGCTCCATCGTCTCAATCAGGCCTATCAAAAGCAGCAACACAATCAGAATATTGTCCGAGCTCAGAGCCTCTGGCACAACGGCTGGAAGCCGGAGGGGGGCTTGGAGGAGTAGCGGGGCTGGGACAGTGATAATTTGAGATTTGTTGGAGCAGTGGGCTGGAGCCTGCTGGGGCTTTGATCTGCCCTAAGCCTTGATCTGCTCTCTGGGAGCGGCTGAAACCCCAGAAAGTCTGATAGCCTCAGAACGGTTAGCTCGGGCCTAGTTTTTGGGCCTAGTTTTTGGGGCTACGTGTCTGGGGCTACGTGTCTGGGGCTAGGCCAATCCGTCGATCGCGTTTTGTTAGATAGATACTGAGGTTGGATCTGCGGCGATGACTTATTGCCTGGGTATTTTGGTGGAAGGCGGGTTGGTTTTGGCGGCGGATTCGCGCACCAATGCAGGGGTGGACTACATTTCCTCCTATCAAAAGCTGTTTGATTTTTCTCTGCCGGGGGAGAGGGTGATTGTGCTCTGTACCTCGGGCAGCCTCTCGACCTCCCAGGCTGTGATCTATAACCTGGAGCGGGATCTCAAGACGGCGGAGGCGGTGAATTTGCACAATCTACCGACGCTCTACAATGTGGTGGAACATATTGGGGATAAGCTGCGCCAGGTGGAGGAACGCGATCGCCCCTGGCTGCAAAAAGACGGCATCGACTACCAAAGCAGCTTTATTGTCGGCGGCCAAATTGGCTCAGCGCCGCCGGAGTTGTATCTGATCTATGGTCAGGGAAACTTTATCCGCGCCACGCCGGAAACGCCATTTCTACAAATCGGCGAAACGAAGTATGGCAAGCCCATCCTGGATCGAACGCTGACCTACCAATCCTCCATGGCGGATGTGGCCAAGTCAGCGCTGCTGTCAATTGATTCCACCATGCGCTCCAATATTTCCGTGGGGCCACCGATCAATATTGTTCTTTATGATACAAATTCCCTCGCGATCGAGAAGCGTGCCCAGCTAGGGCGAAATAGCCCCTACCTGCGTCAGATGCGCCAGCACTGGGAGGAGTCGCTGCGCAAGGCGACCCATGAGATGCCGGACATCGAGTGGAATAACCTGGATGCTGCCTCAGCTCCTGACTTTGGGCTGGAGGATTAGCCGGGGTTGCCTCCTCGGCCCAGGCTCCAGCCTTCTGGGAGAATCAGGAATAGCGGCGCACGGGCAAGCGGCGAACCGAGGCCGGTTGAGCGCCCGATGGCCGTTGGGGGAGGGATTGAACCTGGTAGGGGTTGATGACCTGAAAACCCGCCAGGTGCGTCTGCTGCTGAGGGGGATATGGATTGTGGGAATTTTCCCTGGGGGCCACGGCTTCGGCAATGGTGGCCTGGCCCAGGGGAGCCGTGCCACCGGAAAGCTGCGCCATCAGGGTTTGGAGCTGGACCTGGACGAGCCTCAGCTGGGCCGCCTGGCTGATGGAGAGCTGGTCTGGGCTGCTGGCAGGAGCAAGGCTGCTGGCAGGAGCAAGGCTGCTGGCGGGCCGGGGGGCCGCCAGGGCTGGGACCGCTGGGGGGATGGAGGACAGCTGGGTCAAAGCCTGGCTGGAGGGCGGCAAGCTAGAAACCGGCAAGCTAGAAACGGGCAAGCCAGAAACCGGCAAGCCAGAAACCGGCTGCGATGGGGAGGCCGATGGGCTAAAGCTAGCCGAATTCCAATCCTCGTCGAGGAACTGGTGCAGCCCAGAGCGCTGAAACTGTTCGCCCGAGAACTGGGCCTGCTGGAGCTGCTGCTCGCGCTGGGCCACGAGGCCCTTGAGTTCTTCGACTGTGGCTTGGGTGGTTTTGAGGCGCTGCTCGGTCTGTCGCCAGGCCGCTAGGCAGAAGCCGGTGGTGCCCAGACTGGCGCTGATCAGCGCGGTCAGGGAGAAGTAGTTGAGGGCGAGGGCGCGGAACTCATCGGCGAAGATGACCGTGCGGTTAATTTGAACTTCGACTTGCTGCCCTCCCCACCTGGCGATGGGCAGGCTAGTGGCCGTGAATGCAGCGGTGGAGATGAGCAGAGCAATCCAGGCACATTTGAGAAACTGCATCGGTGGGTTAAGGGGGGCTGAAGAATGGGGGGCGATCGCCACCAAGGGCAGCGAATTCGAGGAGATGGAGCGGACGCTGGCGGGTCACATCACACTGACCGATCACATGGCGGGTTGAAGGTTCAACCTGGAATGGCTGCGTCGCTGCAGTTGAGAGACAGCGGCTTGCTCCAGGTAAATCCTTTCCTAGGTAATAAATTAACAACTGAATTGCTGGAAATTGTATAGATGTGGTGAATATAATTTCTCGCTTCGTAAACGTAATGTGAAACCTTCTGTTCCAAGCCCAGTGCGCCTCAGCGCCTCGGCTGGGTCTGGATCGATCCGTTCAGTAATCCCGCTGGGGCGACGCCATGATCTCGATCAATGTTCCCCGTGATCTCGATCAGTTGCTTGGCCAATTGTCATGGCTGATTTAATTGTTATGGCTGATTTGATGTCCAAGCTGGTACCCAATCTAGGTCTCAATCTAAGGCCTAATCTAAGGCCCAATTCAAGGCCCAATTCAATGCCCAACTCGATTGCCGAATGGATGGTGCCTCGGGCAATTTGGCTGCTGCCCCTGGTGGCGATCGCGGCCTCTCCGGCCGTGGGGGTGATAATTTCGGTCCATAATGAAGCCAAGCTGACCTGCCCAGCGATTCTTCCGGCGTTTTCGGCCCCTGCCATGCCTCCCCAATTTCCATCGGCCCAACCCCCATCTGCCCAATCCCCATCTGCCCAGCCCCTACCTGGCCGCCGCCGCTTCCGCCTGCGTCTGGACGGCTGGATTGGCCCGCTCTTGGGCGTTCTGGCCGGGCTTTTCCTCCTCGACCTGGGCTGTTGGCTGATGGCAGAAAGCCTCTGGTTCCAGGAGCTGGGCTATGGGCAGGCGCTGTGGCTGCGCTGGCTGGTGCGCTTGGGCGCTTGGGCCTTGGCCCTGGCCATCTCCGCCGCTTTCATTGGCTTCAATTTTCGCTTCGCCCTGGGCCTGATCCAGCCGACAATGGAGGAAGCCACCAACCCCCTGGGGCTGCCGCCGGTCAGCCTGCTGCGGAAGCTGCCTGGCCCTGGGCTGCCCCGGCAAAATTTTGGAGCGATGGGTCTGCGCAGCCTGGTGTTGACCGTGGTGGGGTTGGCGCTGCTGCTCTCGCTGCTGCTCTATCACTACGCTTGGGATTTGTTCCAGACTTGGCAGTGGGGCCAGCCCCTGCTGCAACAAAATCCATCCCTGCCGGTGCAGTTCAACCTCTACAGCCTGGGCCAGGATGTGCTGCGGCTGTTGGGCCAGCCCTGGCAGGGGCTATTGCTGCTGGGCAATGTGGGGCTGCTGTTGGTGGCTCCCTGTCAGACCTTGGTAGCGGAATCGGTGCTGTTCTGCCTGGGCATGGGGCTGGTGATGTCGAGCCAGTGGATGCGAATTCTCTCGTTTTTTCAGCCCACGGCCTTTGGTATTTTGGATCCCCAGTTTGGCCGGGATGCCAGTTTTTATATTTTTACGCTGCCGGTGCTGGAGCTGCTGCGGTTTTGGGTGGTGGGGCTGCTGCTGTTTACGATGCTGGCGGTGGTCATTCTTTACATTGCTGGGGATGGCAGCCTCAGTCGCGGTATTTTTCGTGGGTTCTCCGGGGCTCAGCAGCGCCACCTCCATGGTTTGGGGGGAGGCTTGATGGCGGCGGTGGCGCTGAGCCACTGGCTGTCGCGCTATGGGCGGTTGTATAGCCAGCGAGGCAGCTTGTTTGGGGCGAGCTATACCGATGTCAAGGTGCAGCTTCCGGTGGATCTGGTGCTGACGGCGATCGCCAGTTTGATCGCGATCGCCCTGCTACTGCGAGCTGGGGGCTGGAACCTCCCCGGCCAGGCTAGATCAGGCTTCCCAGGCTCCCGGCCAGCGCTCGGTAAACTGCCAGGTAAACCGCTCGAAAACGCTTTAGGGCGACCTGTCGAAAACCGATTTGGGAAATCTCCCGAAAAACTGCTCACCCGAGCCCAGCGCCGGGGCGATCGCCCCCGTTCCCGCACCCTCGAATTTTTTATCCTCCACCCCTTCCTCGACCTGGGCATCGGCTATCTGCTGCTGGTGCTGGTGGTGGGCAATGCCCTGCCCATGCTGGTTCAACAGCTCGTGGTTTTGCCCAATGAACTGGAACGGGAACGCCCCTACATCACCCGCAGCATCGAAGCCACCCGCCGCGCCTTTGGCCTCGATCAGATCGAAGTGCAAACCTTTGACCCCATCCCCGAAGGCCTGAGCCTGGACGACCTGGGCAACAACCGCGCCACCCTGGATAACATCCGCCTCTGGGACACCCGCCCCCTGCTGTTGGCCAACCGCCAGCTCCAGCAGATCCGCCTCTACTACAGCTTCCCCGATGCCGATATCGATCGCTACAGCCTGCAATCGGACAGCCCCAGCAAACAGCAGGTGATCGTCGCCGCCCGCGAGCTGGACTATGAATCCCTGCCCGAGGCAGCCCGTACCTGGGTCAACCGTCACCTGGTCTACACCCATGGCTATGGCTTTACCCTCAGCCCGGTCAACACCGTGGGGGCGGGCGGCCTGCCCAACTACTTCGTCAAGGACATTGGCGCAAATATCACCCTCCAGGGCATTGAGGCCCTGGGCATCACTGAGCAGGAAGTGCGGGCGAATATCCCCATTGGCTCCCCCCGCATCTACTACGGCAGTCTGACCAATACCTACGTCATGACCTCCACCCGCAACCCGGAGCTGGATTACCCCAGCACCGATAACAATGCTGAAAGCGTCTATGGCGGCAGCGGCGGCATTGGCATTGGCAATTTGCTGGGACGCTGGGCCTTTGCCGTCTATCTGCGGGATTGGCAGATGGGGCTGACCCGCAACTTTACGCCCCAAACCAAGCTGCTGTTCCGGCGCAACATCCAAGCTCGCATTCAGACCCTGGCTCCGTTTCTGCGCTTTGATGCGGATCCGTACTTGGTGATTGCCGATCCGGATCAAGATGGGGCAGGCCAGCCTTCCAACCCCAGCCATCTGTACTGGATGGTGGATGCCTACACGACGAGCGATCGCTTCCCTTACTCTGAACCTGGCGATCGCCCCTTCAACTACATCCGCAACTCCGTCAAAGTGGTGATCGATGCCTACAACGGCTCCGTCAACTTCTACATCGCCGACAGCGCAGATCCGATCATCCGCACCTGGAGCCGCCTCTTCCCCAAGCTGCTCCAGCCCCTGGCTGCCATGCCCCCTTCCCTGCGGGACCACATCCGCTACCCCGTGGACCTGTTCGACATCCAATCGGAGCGCCTGCTCATCTACCACATGACCGATGCCAGCCTGTTCTACAACCGCGAAGACCAGTGGCAGGCACCCCGAGAAATCTACGCCAATGAATCCCAGGATGTGGAGCCCTACTATGTGACCATGCGGCTGCCCACCGCCGAACAGGAGGAGTTTGTCCTGCTCCATCCCTTCACCCCCGTGCGCCGCAACAACCTGGTCGCCTGGCTGGCGGGACGCTCCGATGGGGACAACTACGGCAAGCTGCTGCTCTATCAATTTCCCAAGCAGCGCTTGATCTACGGCCCCGAGCAAATCGAAGCCCGCATCAACCAAGATCCGCAAATTTCCCAGCTAATTTCCCTCTGGAACCGCCAGGGCTCCCGCGTGGTCCAGGGCAACCTGCTCGTCATCCCGATTGAACAGTCCTTGCTCTACGTCGAGCCGCTCTACCTAGAAGCCGAGCGCAACAGCATCCCAACGCTGATTCGCGTGGTGGTGGCCTATGGCAATCGCATTGTCATGGAAGAAAGTCTGGAGCGGGGTCTCAGTTTGTTGTTCGAGACCGAGGAAACGGCTGGCCAGGCTGGCAATTCTGGCCGTGAAACCGCCCCGGCCCCCCAGCTACCCTCCCCCCCCGGCGCGGATCTGCTGGAGCTCAACCGCCCCATCCAGACGGAGATCGGCAACCCCAGCGATGCAAGCCTCAGCCTGCCAAGCCCCAATCCAGCGTTCTAGAATTAAGCATCAGACTAGGCCGATATAAACATATTGGATTGCGGCAATCTCAATCCAATCGATGCTGTGTATCCTGCCTTCAATCCATTTTCTATACCTAGGCAGGCAGATCTAACCGATCCGGTTCATCTTTCGTTTGTCAAAGTTTCGATGTTGGCCAAGGTATGGGTTATTTACTACGACATTTGGCCTAGACAAAGCGAAAGAAAACGAGTAGATTTGCGTAAAAGCAAGTTAAAGTTCC
The DNA here is from genome assembly GCA_012032745.1 of Synechococcales cyanobacterium RM1_1_8. Classification (GTDB taxonomy): domain Bacteria; phylum Cyanobacteriota; class Cyanobacteriia; order PCC-9006; family JAAUQQ01; genus JAAUQQ01. Next base: position 1,770 of record JAAUQQ010000054.1, on the reverse strand, counting down.
GATCATCTTTCAAGGTTCTGGGATGGTGATTTAGATCGTTCTATCCAAACTTATCGCCGCCTTTCGCCGTTTTCGAGCCTGCTCTTGATCCCCCTCCGATGAATTGACCATTGGAGCGGTCATGCTAAACCGATGGGCTTTAATTTGCTGCTTTACCCTACTAGCCTGCGACTCGGCTTGGTGTCTTTCCCCAATGTAATTCATAGCTAATTCGAGCTGCTTGGATCATCGCCAAGAGATGGATTTCCCCGCTGCTCAGCCTCACTTTGTAGCCTATTTTGCCGTTTTGGAGCGGGTTTTCAGAAAATCCTTCTCCCTGAGCTTGTAGTTTCCCTTTAGTGCTCGCCCAGAAGCGCTGGCGAGGGCCAGTCTCCCAAGCTGGGATTAGCCCTCGCCAGCGCTTCTGAATCCCTTGCGGATAGGCCACCCCGCCTTCTTCGGTGGGGCAGACAGATGAAACCCCATTGCCTAGAGAAATTAATGTTACGCACCCTTGCGCAGCAACAACTCACCGCCCAGACCCGATGTCGATTGCAACTTCGGCGGGCTTTGCGATCGCTGGGGGTTTCCCCAACGCGATCGCGCCTGGAGGCCTGGTCTAACCTCATCGGTTCTAGCCTTGGGAGCGGGGCGCGGCTGTTCCACAACATGGAACATGTTTTACAGCTGTGTGATGGCTGTGAGGCAACGGCCAGCATTGCCCCCGTGGATGGCATTCGAATTTTAGCTGCCCTATTCCACGATCTGGTCTATGTTCAGATCGATGGGGGCCTGCCAAGGGCGACCTGTGGGCTGCTCAATCCCTTTTTGCTGTGGCGGGATGGAGAGCTGTATGTGCGGGGGCTCTCCTGTTTGCAACGGCACCGCAGCAGTGCCCTGGTAGCCCAGATCTTTGGCTTTGACCACTGCGAAGCCCAGCCCGCCCGCCTGCACAATGAGTTGCTCAGTGCCCTGGTGATGGTGCGTTGCCTGGAGGGCTGGCTGGGCTGGGGAGACCTGGCCCAGGCGATCGCCGCGATCGAAGCCACCATCCCCTTCCGCAGTCAGCCCCAGGGCTTTCCCCACCAAAACCCGGCCGAACAACTGTTTCTGCGCCTGCACCAGGCCAATAGCGGCTTTGATTTGGCCCTGGGAAACCGCACCATCCTGGAGGCGGTCCACCGCGCCGTCGCCTTTGCCAATTGCGATGTCGAGAGTTTTACCCGCCGCGATCCAGCGGTTTTTTTGGCCTACACCTGGCGCTTGCTGCCCGAATTTAACCCGGCCCTGCGCGACCCCCAGGGCTACGGGGTCCAAGACTATCGCCGGGCGCTCCAGCAGATGGAGCTGTTTGTGCAGCGCTTGGATGCCAACTGTATTTTTCAACAGTTTCGCCACAGCCCCGAGCCCCACATCTGCCAGGCTTGGCAACGGCGGGCCGCGCACAATCTCAATGTGGCGAAGCTCTATCTGCGCGTCAAGCTGGTGGCGATCGCCCTGCTCGAAGCCCTGGCTCCCTACTACAGCGGCGGCGGTGCCATGGCCGACTGGATCTGCTCCCCGCCGGGGCAGCCTGCCTGGCAGGAGGGCTTTGGCTGCCGCAACCTCCTCAGCCAGCCCCTCACCACCCCGGCCCAGCAGCAGGTGCTGGCGGTGGCAGAGCAGGGCCGCATCGGCGACTGTAGCTTCGACTTGAGCCAATCGCCCCTGGCGGCCTTTTTAATGCGCAGCCTGGGCTTTGAGCGCATTGACCAGCTTTACCGCCAGGCTGAGGCTGTGAACGCGCCGTCG
>JAAUQQ010000053.1 GCA_012032745.1 Synechococcales cyanobacterium RM1_1_8 | reverse complement strand
TCCCTATCGTCATCCATGGCTCCATCCCAGGACCAGCCCACCCCCCATCCACGAACTCAAGACCCTGATTCTCTCCTTCCATTCGCTGATTGCGGTGGAGACCGTTGAAGAAGAGCGCGTGGACCTGCTGATCAAGGCTGTGGCCTCAGAACTCCAGCTCAAGCTCTATACCTGGAGCATTACTCAGGGCCTGGTTCGCCATGACACCCCCAAGGCCACGGTGCCCCGCACCAACCAGCCCATGGGCCTGTTACAACACCTCGCCAGTCTCGATGAAGGCATTTTTCTGCTCAAGGATCTCCACCCCCATCTCAAGGATCCCACGGTGGTGCGCCAGTTTCGGGAGGTGAGCCAGCGCTTTGCCCAAAGTCATGCCTCCATGGTGCTGACGGGACCGAGCCTGGACCTGCCGCCGGAGCTGGATGCAGAGGCGGTGTTTTACAATCTGGAGCTGCCCAATCGGGAGGAGCTGTATGAGGCGTTGCAGGCGGTGGTGCGATCGCTCAACACCAAACAGGAAATCAAACTCGACCTCGAAGCCGCAGACCTGGGAGCCGTACTCCAAGCCCTCCAGGGCCTGACCCTCAACCAGGCGCGCCAGGTGATCGCCTATGCCGCTCTGACGGACAACAGCCTCTCCAAGGATGACCTGGCCGAGATCCAAGCCCGCAAGATTCAGTTCCTCCAGGAGGGCGGTCTGCTGGAATATTTTCCCGCCGAGGACAATGCCAGCGACATCGGCGGCTTCCAGGTGCTCAAGGATTGGCTGGCCCGCGCCAAGCTGGGCTTTAGCAGCCAGGCCCAATCCCTCAACCTCAGCCCGCCCAAGGGCATCATGATCGTCGGCGTCCAGGGCTGTGGCAAGTCGCTCTCCGCCAAGGTCACCGCCCGCAACTGGGGCCTGCCCCTGCTCAAGCTCGATGCGGGGCGGCTCTATGACAAATACGTCGGCGAATCGGAGCGCAACTTCCGCAAGGCCACTCAGACTGCCGAATCCATGGCTCCAGTGGTGCTCTGGATCGATGAGATCGAGAAGAGTTTCGCCCAGGGCCAGAGCATGGACAGCGGCACCAGCCGTCGTCTGTTTGGCAGTTTTTTGACCTGGCTCCAGGAAAAGCGTGCAGATGTGTTTGTCATCGCCACCGCCAACGACATTTCCGAGCTGCCACCGGAGCTGATGCGCAAGGGTCGCTTCGATGAAATTTTCTTCGTGGACCTGCCCAATGCCGAATCCCGCGCCACGATCTTCCACATCCACCTCAGCCGCCGCAAGCAGCAGCCGGAGCAGTTTGACCTGCCCCTGTTGGTGGAGGCGACCGCAGGCTTCAGCGGTGCAGAAATTGAACAGGCGGTGGTGGCGGGGCTCTACCGGTCCTTGCATTTGGATGTGTCATTAAACACAGCAATTTTGCAAGCAGAGATCAGCTCCACGGTGCCCCTGTCCATCTCTCGCAAGGAAGACGTGGCGCGGCTGCGGCAGATGGCGGCTCAGCGCTTTGTCAGTGTGGATTAGGACCAGTCGATTAGGACCAGTGGATTTCGGCTATTCACCAGTAAGATGGGTGGATGGGACTTGAGCCGCAGCATTTCGCCTGGGCGGCCTGGCGGCCTACACCGCATATCGGTGGTGCTGGATGCAAGTTTTGATCGCGAGATACTCCAGGTCTACATCGCGGCTGCCGCGCTGGGCCATCCGCTGGGCAGCTTGCCAGGTCAGTAGGGGTGGCGCTCCAGATTTGCCACCCCAGAAAATTGGCCCATCAGGTCTGACTGAATCGTAATTTTATGGACTTCCTGGGCAATGCGGCGACAACATTGCTGGGGATAGTTCACCACCTGGGTTTCGCTAAAGCGCATGACAATCCAGCCATGGGAGCGGAAGAAATCATTGTGTTCGCCATCTTGATCGTTGTTTTGACAGTGGCTAGGATGTCCCGTGATCAGATCGTAGGGTTCATCGATTTCAATATCAATAAATAGGTTAAAAATATCATCAATATAGGCCAGTTCACAGCGATGAAAATCCTGGTAGCCAGGTTGGAAGATGGCGAGATTGGTCTTAATTTTGTTGGGGAAGTAGTGGTCTAAATAGGGCTTGAAGTAGGCGAGGATGGGGCTCGCTTGGGCAGCAGTCGTTTGCCGATCATAGGTGCTGGCGGTCTGGAGAGCGGCAAGCACGAGCTGGTGCTGGTATTGGGCGATCGCCATGGGGTGGTGCAGTTCGCCACAGAGCTGCTGATGGACCTCCCGTTTGCGCTGATAGACCAGCATTTGCTGCTCGTAGCGTTCCTGCTGTTCGCGCCATCGCCGCCGCCGTCGATGATACCAGGTATATTGCCACAGGCTGTGGGCCAGGGCGAGGCCGCTGCCCCACAGCAGCAGCCTGAGCGCCAGGGCGGGGTTGGCATGGAAACTCAAAGCGGCGATCGCCCAGGTCAGCCCCACTTCCGCCGCCAGGATGCGCAGCGCGATCTTGCGCGGCGCCCTGGGCGCTTTCGGCTCACTCACTCCCAGTTGGGGCAGGGTGGGTTTTTGCTGCCAAGCCAGTTGGAGTGCATCGGGGTAGAGGATGAGGGGGAAGGAGGCCATAATGCACCATGGAGCAGTCATTTCTTCTCCTTCAGAATGCCCGAATATCTATTGGCTTATCGCTTGCATTCAAGGGCAAGATATGGATTCAAGCGTCCCTCAAAACTGGCTTGATCCGGGCTCAATTGCCCAGGCCGTATCTATGGGAGTGACGCAGCTAGATTCGCTTATTTAGAGCTTCGATCGAAATGATTTACGCCTTCCAGGTTAGGGGCTGAATGTTCAGCTTAAGTGATGTTTTGTAGGCGTATCTGGCGGATATGCCTTGTAGAAGACGTCTTGTGGAAGATATTGCATAGACCAATTTGCAGCCAAGCTGAACCCTGATTCGAGCAGATCTGCCCAGGGCAATCAGATACTGCGCAGGGCGACGATGGGATCTAGTTTGGCAGCTTGGCGGGCTGGGAACACCCCAAAGAACAAGCCAATGCCACCGGAAACACTCACGGCCATGACGATCGCCACGGGGGAAACAGCAGCCTGGAGCGGCGACAGGGCACCCACCAGCACCACGGCACCAATGCCAATGGCGCTGCCAATCACGCCCCCGGCGGCGGAGAGGATGACGGCCTCGATCACAAACTGCACGAGGATGTCCTTCTGGGTTGCGCCGATCGCCTTGCGCAGGCCAATTTCCTGGGTGCGCTCTGAGACGGACACCAGCATAATGTTCATGATGCCAATGCCGCCGACGAGGAGGGAAATGGCGGCGATCGCCGACAGCAGCAGGGTCAATGCCCCGGTGATTGTCCCGACAATCGAGAGAATATCCTTTTGGGTATCCACCGCAAAATCATCTTCTCCGGTAATCTTGTGGCGCAGGCGCAGCAGGTTGCGGATCTGGAACTGGGCCGCGCCGACGCTGGCTTCATCCACCGCCGAAATTGAAATGAAGCTAACTTCGGTGCCGTAGGGCGAGGTGCGGCCCACCAGGCGATTGGCCATGGTGGTGAGGGGAATGTAGACCGAGCCATCTTGGTTTTGGCCCAGAAACGAGCCCTTGGCCTTCATCACGCCTACGACTTCAAAGGAGACATTGCGCACCCGAATCTGCTGGCCGATGGGATTTTCTCCATCAAAGAGTTGCTCCGCCACATCCGCACCCAGGGCAGCGATGCGGGTGTTGCGATCGAGATCCTCGGAGGTGATGAAGCGGCCCCGATCTACCTCAAAGCTGCGCACTTCCAAAAACGAGGGCGTGGTGCCGATCACCTGGTTATTGGCATTGTTGCCTCGGTAGCTGATCAGATATTGGCTACTGATCTGGGCGGCGACGGCCTGGGCGGAGGGCACCTGTTCGGCGATCGCATCAGCATCCGCCAACACCAGCGTGCGGGGTAAATCAAAGGTGGTGCGCCGGGCCTCCCGCGTGCCCGGCACCACAAACAGCACATTCGGCCCCAGGGATTCAAACTGATCCGAGGCCAGACGCTGGGCCCCCTGGCCAATGCCGATCATGGCAATCACCGAAGAGTTGCCGATGATGATGCCCAACATGGTTAGGGTGCTGCGCAGTTTGTTGGCCGTCAGGGTTTTGACCGCCATGGTCAGACTTTCAGCGAGATCCATGGGTTGATCTGGTCCAGTGAAAATTAACGGTGGTCGCCCAGGCGGGGGCGATCGCGGTAGTGGCTGCGGGGAAACAGCGATCGCTGCCGTCCATAGAATCCACCATAGCCATAGCCTGCATAGGCATCATAGTAGTTGGGCACAAATCCATGGGTGAGGGCGGGGCTGTCCTGCTTGCGATACACCGTGGCGATGGGGCTATCGTTCAGGCCCACCTGCACCGCAAAATTGCCCTGCTCCACCACCTCGCCGCTGGCATTGCGAATTTCATAGCGGAAGTCATTCTGCTTCGGCGCGGCCAGGCTGCCCGGCAGTACCGAAAAGGTGCGGGTTTGGTGCTCGGCGCTGGGCCGCAGCAAAATCAGCTCCGAACCCGCTGCATCGCTGTAGTCCCGCTCCGTGAAGGGTTCCCCATCGAAGCCCGGCGTGGTGTTGATCAGGGTGACGCGGTGGCCTGGGGCGGGGGGGGTGCGATCGGAAAAGAAGCGAGCCCCGGCCTGGAGCGGAACCAGGTAGCTGGTCCAGAGATTGGCAATGACGCGCTGCTGCTGGATGTCGAGGCGATCGCCCACAACCCCACTGCTCGAAAAACTCAGACCTGTGGCAGCCTGGGCGGGGTCCAGGCAGGCCAGGGCAGCGAAGCCAGCTCCGGCGAGGGGAAGCAGGCGCAAGGGAAGCAGGCGCAAGGGAAACAGGGTTTGGGGTGGCAAGGTTTGGGGTTGCAAGGTTTGGGGTTGCATAATTTTTTTGCCTGGTCGCTGGCGGGGATTGCTGGCTCGGATCGCTGGATCAGCTCCCACAGGCAATTATAACGAATCTTCCCCCGGCCATCTTCTGGGAACTGCGGCTTACGCTCAAGCAGAGGGTTTCACCATCGCCCCCAAAAACGCCCCAAACTGCGTAATCACAATCGTCGGTCCCGAGGGCAAATCCAGCAAGGCCGACAGCATCACCCCCACCAGGGCACAACTCCCCCCCAACAGCGCCGACAGCACCACGTATAAATTAAACCGCTGGCTCAACAGCCGCGCCGTACAGGCTGGAATCACAATGAAAGCACTGACCAACAGCACCCCGACCGACTTAATCGCCACCGCCACCATCAGCGACAACAGCAGGACAAAGGCCAGCCGTTGCTGATACACCGCCACGCCGCGCACCTTGGCCAAGGCTTCATCCAACGACAGCAACATCTGAGTGCGCAGCGTCAGCCCCAGAAACGTCGCACAGACCAACAGCAGAGCTCCATTCCACCACAGATCCACGGGGCGAATCGCCAAAATGTCACCAAACAGCAGTTGATTGATACCGCCTTGGTACTGGCCGACAAAACTCAGAATAATAATCGACAGGGCCAGGGCTGCGGAATAGATAATGTTCAACAGGGCATCGTTCCAGAGCCGCGTCTTTTCCAATAGGTAGGTGATACCCAGGGCAAAGCCCATCAAAAACGGCAGCAGAACCAGGTTGGGGCTGGATGCCGAACAGCAACCCCAGACTGATGCCCAGCAGGGCTGAATGGCCCAAGGCATCGCCAAAAAAGACAGTTGCCGCAGCACCGTGATACTGCCCAGCAGCCCGCCCGTGGTGCCCAGCAGGATACCGCCCAGGATGGCCCGCTGCATGAAGGGCAACTGAAGGAGAGCAATGAAGTTGGGCCAATCGATCGCCATGGGGCTGTCCTGGGTGAATTGTGAGCGGCTGAATCATGGGGCTGGGCTGTGTAACCCAGGGCATTTTAGCCCCCCAGAGCAGCCTATGGCGTCACCCACGGAGTCGCGGTCAAGCTCCCGGCCCGCAAGTCCCAAAACAGTCCCGACAAAACCGGGTCGGGGCGATCGCCCCGACCCCGGTTTCTGCGCCCTAGAGCATGAGTTCCCTAGGACATTTCATTAATATCCAGACGGTCAATCCATGACGCTCCGCCCCAGCCTAGGCAGCCTGCTGCTTGCGCCGACGCAGCGCCGCAGCGCCACCCAGGACCGCCAAACCCAGCAGAGAAGCGGGCTCAGGCACCGCAGTCGCATTGCTCTCAAAGGAGACCTGGGCCACCTCGGCAACGCTGCCCATCACCTTCCAATCAGGGCCGTTGTAGGCCTTACCTTCGCTGATGATCCGCAGGCCGGAGATGTAGGCATTGGAAACGCCCAGGTCCGCCAAGCTAATGCCCAGAGAACCAACTTTTTGAGCGCCGTTGATTTCTTGGGTGTCGATGCTGAAGCCAGCATAGTCCCAGTTACGAGAATTGCTCAACTCGAAGGCAGCACCCAGCAGATTACCCTTCTCATCCAGAGCTTGGAGCTTGAGCTGACTGTTCATACCGCGCTCCCAGAGGTAGATGTTATCCACAACGCTCTCGAAGGCTAGGTCGAAGATGAAACGGCCTGTGTCTTCGGTATCGACAATGTTATTGAGGTTATTGTTGTTGAGCACGGCCACGATGTCTTGGTTGGATGCTTTTTCCGCCCGCACCCCGGTGGTGGCCCAGTCTCCGAGGTCGGTACTGGCGGCCCCCGTGTTGCCGCCGATGTACTCATCGTTGTAGATCATGGAGACCTTAGAGACTAGGCTGAATTGATCGACAATCGTGCCATCCTTGAGGGTGACGGAATCGAGCAAAATATCTTTCTTGGCATCAAAGCCTTGGCCGCCGTTGAAGTTCGTCGTGAAGGAAAAGGCTTGGGCAGGGACGGAAAGGGCAGCCATGCCGGTGGTGAGGATACCTGCGATCGCTAAAATTTTGCTGAGTGTCATAGTCTTGCTTACTGCCTTGTGAGGGAATGAGATATTGAGTGATGCTGAGTGAATCGGAGGCTTTTCTTGCCCCTGGGAACATGATGCTTATCCTTTTTTGGAATGCCTACCTTTCCTTAGAAACTTGCTTTTGAGCTAGAATTAAATTCATGATTTCGCCTTTTACGGAAGGCTTTTCCCAGAGACATAAACCAATGCTGCGACATTTAGGCAAAGGGGAGTCCGCCATCTTGTCTCGCAGGCCGTGGAATTCCGGAATACTGAGCCAAGAGTCATGTTCAATACCGTATGTCTTTGGATTGCAAGAGACTATACTTAGAAACCATCTATTATTACGTGGTGAATATACTGGACCGGATTAATCGTCACTAATTCATTTCCATCGGAGCTCCTGAAGTAGGGATTATTCATTAAAGATTCAATGGATAAATGAAGGCTTTGGATCGCCTCTGAATTTCCGATAACTGCAACCTAGAACTGTAAAATCTGGGGCTGCTCAATTTCCACAATGACCTGGGAACTCTAGCTAGAGGATGCTTGGCAAGTCACATCCTTTGAACCAGAAGCGCCGCATCGCATATCTCACCCCATGCCTTTGCCCTCGGCTTCTTCTCCACCTTCCTCCACCCATCCTGGTAAAAGGCCAATGCAATCATCGAGTCGCCCTAAAATCGCCGTCCTCTATCCCGCATTTCTCGGCGGGGGCGCTGAAGCCGTGGGCCTGTGGATTTTGCAGGCCTTGCAGGACCAATATGATGTGACCCTATATACGGTGTCAGACTTGGGCTTCGATCGCCTCAATGCCATGTACGGCACGACGATTTCGGGCGATCGCGTCACGGTTCGGTCTCTATTTCCCAAGGGCTGGCTGAAGCTCATCAACACTTGCATTGCCAACCAGTGGCATTTCCGCATGGTCGTCTTCCATCGCCTGATCGCCAGGCTCAAAGCGGAACGCAGGGAATTCGCCACCTGCATTTCCGCCTACAACGCCGTAGATTGGGGCGCACCCCTTGAACAGGGGCCGGGCCAAGGGCTGACCGGCATCAACTACATCCACTGGATCAATGTCCTCGATGGCCATCGCTTCTACAACCTGCTGTCGGATACCCAGCCCAGCCGTATCCAGACCCACCGCAACCTAGCCAATTCAAAAATGGTCTCCGGCAAGGTCCAGGAAGCCTATGGCTGCGAGCCCAGTCTGGTCTACCCCCCCGTGGTGATTGATGTCCAAGATATCCCCTGGGAAGAAAAGCAATATTCCTTCATTTGCAGCGGTCGCCTGACCCTGCCCAAGGAGCCCCATAAGGTGATTGAGATTTTGACGAAAGTGCGCGATCGCGGCTTCCCCATCACCCTGGAAATGACCGGCGGCGGCGGCGGCATCTATGCCAGCGGCTACCTCAAGCGCATCAAGGCCATGGTGGATGAGCGCACCGACTGGATTACACTCCACGAAGACCTCAGCTACAAAGACTACGTCAATGTCCTATCCAAATGTCGCTACGGCATCCATTACAAAACCGAGCCCTTTGGTATCTCCATCGCTGAAATGATCAAAGCCGGTGCGATTCCCTTTGTGCGCAGCTTCGGCGGCCAGGTGGAAATTGTTGGCGAGCACCACGAAGACCTGTTCTTTTTTGATCCCGATGCAGCGGTGGAAACCATCTGCAAGGTGCTGGGCGATGAGCAGCGCCAAGCGGAGCTGCGGGATTCGCTCAAGATTCAGCAGCAGCTTTTCTCGACGGAGCGCTTTATGGGCGAGATTCAGCAGGTGGTGGCGGACTATCTCAGGTCTGGCTCCGCTGTGGATACGGCGGTGGACATCGCATTACAAGCCCAGGCTGCTCAGGAAAATGCCGCTGCAACTGAGCCAAGAACGGTTTAGGAATAGACGGTAGTTTGTTCTTGGCAATGGGACTGTACCCCCGCTGATTGATTGACAAAACTCGAACCGCCCTCACCCCAACTCCTCTCCCAAAAACGGGAGAGGGGCTTCAATCCAGATTTGCTGTTCCGGCTCCCCTTCTCCCACGAGGGGAGAAGGGGTTGGGGGATGAGGGGCAAAAGATTTGTCAGTCAACCAGGTACCCCCGTTACCTGTGGCTGAGGCTCCTGCCGCTAGTTGCCCATAAAGTAGTCAAAAGGAGGCTGTGCTCGCTATCAGAGGATGTTTGAGAATTCGCCCAAGCCAGCGGTTTTGTACCCAACGGGCTAGACTATGCCCGATTTTTTAAGCAAAAGTACGGGCTGTGGGCACTATTAGCTATAGCCAAAGCTATTCTCAAACATCCTCTGAGGAGATTGACGTATTTGTCTTGGAGAGGAAAACCATGGGCTGCCAGGCTCAAGTGCAACAAGACAGCAGTAAGTTTGCTCTAGCCTTAGTGTAGAGCACAGCCATGGGGCACAGCCATAGAACACAGCCCATTGCTGCATTGCGCCATGGCCTTCTTCCCCTAAAGCCACCATGCCTGGATGTTAAGCTCCCGTCCGGGGGACAGGCTATTGCGGATCCCAACCGATAAAATCGCCGATTAGCTGGCCCAGGCCCGCCGCGACCCGCGCCAGGCGATCGCCATCCACAAACTCAAACTTGTCATCATCGGTGTGGTAATGGGGATCGCGATAGGTTGCCGTATCGGTGACCATGATGGCGGGATAGCCCACCTGCCAGAAGCTCCAGTGATCGGACCAGCCCACCCCAGGCACGCCACTGGGCAGGGCCGCTCCTTCGCTGGGAAAGGAGATGCGATCGCGAAAATCATGCAGACTGGTGCGCACAGCTTGCGAGAGGCCAGATTGCCAATGAAGGCGACAAAGTTGCCCGTCGAAGGATAAAACCAGCTCAGCGGGGCCGGGTAGCGCTGGCTGCCGGGCTGGTCGCTGTAATAGCCCAGGGTTTCCAGGCTCAACATCGCCATAATCTTGTCCCCCTGGGCTCGAACCTGGCGGGCATAGACGAGGCTGCCCATGCGCTCGGTTTGGAAAAAGGGAGGTTCTTCATTGGCAAAGGCAACCAAGCGCAGCGTCCGAGCAGGCCGCAGCCCGGCGTCTCCCGGCGCAAACTTTTGCCCCAGGGCCAGCAGCACCGCTATCCCTGAAGCATTGTCATTGGCTCCGGGGGTTGTATAGGCACTGTCGTAGTGGGCACCCACCACAATAATTTGATCCGGCTGTTCACGGCCCGGAATTTCCACAATGATATTGCTGTAGAGATCGGCGGGGCCGCGCGCCGGATCGGCCTCAATCTTGTAGGTCTGGCGCTGACTGGTGAGGCCCACAGCGGCAAAGCGTTGTTCGATATACTCTGCCGCTGTTTCCAGCGCGGCGGGGCTGCTGCGAGGGGAGGCCGAGAGCGTTTGAATGTCCTGCAACAGGCTCTGCTCCAAGGCCAGAGCTTCAGCATCCAGCGGCGGCAGGGGGCCTGCATAGGAGCGCCCCGGCATCCAAATCATCAACAACCAAGCCAGGGTCAAGGCCAGACTCAGCAACACCCCTAGGATGGTCAGCCGCTTGCCCGTGCCGCGATCGAACAGTGCCATTGATTTGGACCGGGGGCGTGGATTCATGGCAGCAGGGCGGAGGCCAGCGGGGAGGTCAGCCATGGCATCCTAGCATTCGTTTCTAGTCGATTGAACTAGCCTGTTCCCAAACTCAGGCCAGAGCTGGGGTTGGCCTACGGTCTATGGGCTCTATGGCCGCGATCGCCAACATACCCCTAAGCCAGCATCCCCCTAAGATAGGAAAGCTCGCTTATCTTCCCCGGACCCCATGGCCAAATGGTTTAATGTCGCCGGTCCCTGCAAAGCGGATCTACACTACATGCTTGGGCCGCTGGTGCGCCTGCCCCAGCTAGGGCCACTGATTGAGCAGCAGGGCTACTTCGTCATCCATGCGCCCCGGCAAACGGGCAAGACCACAGCCATGCTCGCCCTGGCCGAACAGCTCACCGCCAGCGGCCAGTATGCAGCGGTGACGCTATCAATGGAAGTCGGCGCGGCCTTTCCCCACGATCCCGGCAGGGCGGAGCAGGCCATTTTGGATAGCTGGCAAGCTGGAGCCGCCGATCGCCTGCCAGCGGAACTGCACCCGCCCACCTGGCCCCAATCCGCTCCAGGCAGTGGTCTGTATACCGCTTTGCGAGCCTGGGCCAGGGTATCTCCGCGTCCACTCTTGCTATTCATTGATGAAATTGACTCACTCCAGGATGAAACCCTCATTTCAGTCCTGCGCCAGCTCCGCTCTGGCTATCCCCATCGGCCCCAGAGCTTTCCCCATGCCCTGGCCCTGGTGGGGGTACGGGATGTGCGGGACTATAAAGTCGCATCCGGGGGCAGCGGTCGGCTGAACACGGCGAGTCCGTTCAATATCAAGATTGCATCCCTGACAATGCGCAATTTCAGCCCAGGGGAGGTCGCCCAGTTGTATGGGCAGCACAGCACCGCCACGGGGCAAATATTCACAGCCGAGGCCGTGGCGCGAGCCTTTGAGCTGACCCAGGGCCAGCCCTGGCTGGTGAATGCCCTGGCCAAGGAGATCGTCGAAGTGCGGGTGACAGATCCCACCCAAGCCATCACCGCAGCGGATCTTGACCAGGCCAAGGAAATTTTGATTCGACGCCAGGACACCCATCTGGATAGCTTGGCGAGCATTTTGCGGGAGGTGCGGGTGCGGGCAGTGATTGAACCGATGCTGTCGGGCCGGGAGCTGGGGCTGGTTCCCCCCGATGATGTCCAGTTTTTGCTGGACCTTGGGCTGGTGGTGCGCAATCCTGCCGGGGGCTTGATGCCTGCCAATCCGATCTACCGCGAGGTCTTGCCCAGGGTGTTGGCCCAGGGGCCGGAGGATGGCTTGCCTGCCATTCAGCCCGCTTGGCTGACGCCATCGGGGGCGTTGGATTTGGAGCAGCTTTTGCAGGCGTTTTTGGCCTTTTGGCGGCAGCATGGCCAGCCGCTGCTGCGCAGCGCGCCCTATCACGAGATTGCGCCCCATCTAGTGATGATGGCGTTTTTACATCGGGTGGTGAATGGTGGCGGGACGCTGGAGCGGGAATATGCGATCGCCTCAGGCCGCATGGATCTCTGTCTGCGCTACGGCGAGGTGATGCTGGGGATTGAGCTGAAGGTCTGGCGGGAGGGGCGGCCCGATCCCCTGGAGCGCGGCCTAGGGCAGTTGGATAGCTACCTGGCGGGGCTGGGTCAGCAGCAGGGCTGGCTGGTGATTTTTGATCGGCGCGAGGGGCTGCCGGAGATTGCAGAACGGACCACGGTGATGCCGCTGGCGTCGCCAGCAGGTCGCTCGATTACGGTGATTCGGGGCTAACAGGTTCGGGCATCCGTTTTACACCCCTCACCCCAATCCCTCTCCCACAAGGGGAGAGGAGCTATGATCCGGCTCCCCTTCTCCATCAAATGGAGAAGGGGTTGGGGGATGAGGTCGGCTGAAACTGGTCCAGAAACTTGCGCCCCGCTGGGCTAGCCGGGGGATTCGGCAGCCTGGGCCTGAGTGACCTGGGCCGCCGCTTCCGCTTCCCCCTTTTCCACTTCTCGGGCCGCCTCTTCCTGGGAAATGCCCAGCACCTGGGTGTGGGCTCCCCGCGCCTGGGTGACGCCGATGGTGCGCTGGGCGCGCTCGATCATCGGGCGGCGGTGGCTGACGACGATGAATTGGGCTTCATCGCACTGCTGGCGAATGATTTTGGCCAGGCGCTCCACGTTGGCTCCATCGAGGAAGCTATCCACCTCATCGAAGGAATAGAAGGGGGAGGGACGGTAGCGCTGGAGGGCAAAAATAAAACTGAGGGCCGTGAGGGACTTTTCGCCGCCGGACATGGAGGCCAGGCGGCGCACGGCTTTGCCCTTGGGGTGGGCGACGAGGTTGAGGCCGCCATCCAAAGGGCTGTCGGGGCTGTCGAGCTGGAGGAAGCCTTCCCCATCGGAGAGGGTGGCGAAGATCTCTTTGAAGTTGGCGTTGACAGCGTTGAATGATTCCATGAAGGCGTGCTGGCGCAGGGTGGTGAAGGTTTCGATGCGCAGCAGCAGCTCGGTGCGCTCGGATTCGAGGACGGCCAGCTTGGTTTTGAGTTCTTCGAGGCGCTCCTGGGTGCGTTCATATTCTTCCAGGGCCAGCATGTTGACCGGCTCCATGGCCTGGATGCGTTTGGCTAGGTTGCGCAGGTAGTGCTGGAGGGCGGTGATGCCTTCGAGGCTGGTTTCTGCGGGGATTTCGGGCAGGGGATCGGGCAGCTCGGCGGCCTGTTCGGCCAGTTGGGCTTCTAGGTCGGCGAGCTGGCTGCGCTGCTCCTGTTGGGTTTCCTGGGTCTTTTGCAGTTGCCATTCGAGCTGCTGCTTTTGGCCCTGCTGGTCGCGCAGGCGGCGTTCGGCGCGATCGCGTTCCACCTTCTCGCTGCCCAGTTTTTCTTCAATGGCAGCCAGCTCTGTTTGCAGGGCCTGGATCTGGTTGACGAGGGCTTCCTGCTGGGCTCCCAGGGCCGTTTGCTGATTGATCTGTTCGGTCTGCTGTGCTCGCAGGGCGGCGATTTTTTGTTGATTTTCAGCCAGGCGCTCCTGGAGGCGCTGTTGGCTGAGCGCCAGATCGCCCAGGGATTGTTCGGCGCTGCGCAGGGCCTGTTCCTGGGTTTGTAGGGCGGTTTCTTGGCGCTGGACGATGCCCTGGCGCTGCTGCCATTCCTGGTGGAGGGGGGATTTTTCCAGCTCGGCCAGTGCCTGGCGCAACCGCTGGAGTTCCTCATCCTGTTCTGGCAGGTTGAGCTGGAGGGATTCGAGGCGCTGGCGGGCGGCGGCGATCGCCCCCTGGTCTGCCGCGAGGCTGGCCTGGAGCTGGTCCCGCTGCTGGCGGGTGCGCTGAATCAGCTTGGTGGTTTGTTCCGACTGCAACTGTTGGGTGCGGTAGGCATCGCGCAGCTCCGTCAGGGTCTGGGTGCGCTGGCGCAGTTGGGCGGAGAGGCGGTGGCCCGCTTGGTCGCTGTGGGTTAGGATGCGCTCAATTTCGCTGAGGCGATCGCGCAGAACCTGCACCTCCTCCGGCTCTGCGGCTTCCCCGGCCCCAAAGCTCAGCCCGCCGCCGCCACCGCGCCGACTGCCGCCGGTCATGGCCCCGCTGGATTCCAGCAGATCGCCATCGAGGGTGACGATGCGGTAGCGGCCCATGCTGCGCCGACCGTTGTTCAGGTCATCGAAAATGACGGTGTTGTTGAAGATGAATTGGAAAACGCTGTCATATTCCGGCTCGTAGCGGACCAGGTTGACGGCGTGGTCGATGAAGCCTTTGGGGCTGTCCCACTGGGAGATTTCCGCGAGGCGACCGCCCCGAATTTTGTTCAGGGGCAAGAAGGTGGCGCGGCCACCGCGATTGCGCTTGAGCAGATCAATGCCAGCGGCGGCGACGCGATCGTCGGAGACGACGATTTGGCCCAGGCGCCCCCCGGCGGCGGTGTCCAGGGCTAGGCGGTAGCGCTGTTCCACCTGGCCCAGTTCCGCCACGAGGCCATGGACGCCATCCAGGCCCGCATCCATGATGATGCGGCTCGCTTGGGTGCCCTGGGTTTCTTGGATGGCCTGGCGCATACTTTCCAGGCGGTCGAGCTGGCGCTGCTTGTCCCGCTGTTCGCCCAGGAGGCGGGCCTGGGTGTCCTGCTGGAGGCGGTATTCCTGCTCGGCGGCGGCGACGGCGCTGGCGGCTTCGCCCACCTGTTCGGCAAGGCGATCGCGTTCACTGCTGCCGCTCCCATCCTGCTGCTGTTGTGTCGCCAGCTCCTGCTCAAGGGCGGCCAATTCCTGCTGTTGCTGCTGCACCCGGCGGCTGAGCTGGGCGACCCGCTCCGCCTGCTGGGCCTGTTCCGTGCGCTGGGGATCGAGGGTTTGGACGAGCTGATCCATGCGCTGGCGCAGTTGCTGTTGCTGCTGCACCAGGCCTGGGATTCCGTGGCGATGGCATTGGCCGATTCCCGGCTGGCCAGCAGTTCGGCCTGGGCACGCTCCCACAACTGCTTCAGGCTGGCGATGGTGCGCTGCTGCTGGGGCAGTTCGGTCTGCTCCAGGGCATTGAGGGCATCCTGCTGTTGCTGTTGCTCCCGCTGGGCAGTGGCGATTTGCTGCTGGAGCTGCTGGCTGGTGGCTTCCAGGCCCTGGCGCTGACGCTGGAGCTGGCGTTCTTCCGCTTGGTGGGTGGCGAGCTGGGACTGGAGTGCCAGGAGTTCTGCTTCTCCCAGGGCCTTGACCCGCTGGTTGAGCTGATCCAGGGTTTGGGCGCTGGTGGCGATGGTTTCGCTCAGGGCGGTGATTTGCTGGCTGAGTTCGACCTGCTGGCGATCGCCCGCTGCAATCTCATGGCCCAACTGGACGGCAGCTTGCTTACCCGCCTGCCACACCAGCACCGCTTCCCACTGCTGCTTCTCTTCGAGTTCCTGGCGCAGGCGCTTGTATTTCTCCGCCTGGATGCGATCCTTGGCCAGGCGATTGAGCTGTTCTTCGAGTTCTAACTCGACGATGTGGCAGCGATCTTCCCGCTCTTTGACCGCATCTAGCTTGCCCTTGGCTTGGACAATCTTGCGATCGAACTGGGCCACCCCGGCCAGCTCATCGATAATTTCCCGGCGCTCGCGGGGGTGCATGGAGATAATGCCGGTGACATCCCCCTGGAGGACGATGTTGTAGCCCTCGGGGTAGATGCGCAGCTTGCGCACTTGCTCGTGCAACTGGGTGAGGGTGCAGGGCTGGTCGTTGATGTAGTAGCTGGAGGTATAGGTGCCCTGGGGGGTGACCCGCAGGCGACGCATGACGCTCCATTCTTCGAGGCCGGGGCGAACCTGGATTTTTTCGAGGGCTTCATCCTGGACCGGGTCTGGGCGATCGCGATCGGCCAGTTGGGGAAAGGCTGCCAGCAGCGCGGGGGAGAGGCCGCCGCTGGGGGAGTCTGGGGCCGGAGCTGGCTCATTCCCCGGCCCATGATTGGCATCGGACCCAGCCAGGGCCTCGCCGCTCGGGTCCGCCTGAGCTCCAGCGCCCGTCGCCGACTCCTCGCCCTCGGCGAGAGCCAGCAGAGCAGAAATATCGGGTTTGCTCTCCTCCGGCAGGAGTTCCTCCGGCTGCCAATCCTTAAGGCAAAAGGTGACCGTCACGCTGGCTTCCACCGTGGAGCGGCTGCGGCTGGCATAGCCTTGGTTGACCAGATCCGGCAGGCGATCGGCCCGCATCCCCTTGGATGACGACAGACCCAGGGCAAACAGGCAGCCATCCAGAATATTGGATTTGCCGGAGCCATTGGGACCGGTCACCACCGTAAAACCGGGCAGCAGCGGAACATCCGCTGTGCCTCCGAAGGATTTGAAGTGGGAGAGCTGAACGCGCTTGATATAAACCAAGGGCTTGGGCCGGGGCTGGGGAACGTCAAACGGAGATGGCGTTGAGTGTAGAACAAATGTTGCTCTTTGCCCAACTAATGATGGGGGTGGGGAGGTGGGGGGATGGGGGGGATTCGGGCTGGCCCAACGACTATGGGACTGGATTGGGCGATTCTGGGGGTAGGATGACGCGGAACTGCCCGTCTGGGGTGGGTTCTAGCTTGGCCCCCAGGGATTGCATTCGCTCCACGGCGATGGCGCGGGTGTCATCGTCGATCGCATTGGACAGCACCATGGTCCAGGCGCTGATTTGAGCGGCTCTGCTGTCGGGATTGCTGGCGAGGAACTGGGCGGTCTGAATCGAGGAAGAGGCAACGCTGTTGGCCTCTGGATCGTCGTAGGCTTTGGCCCAGTCCGCCGCTTGCAGGAAAGACGCCCGAGCGGCGGCGCTGTCTCCCAAAAACAGCAGTTCATCGATCGCCTTGTAGCGCCAAATGTAGTAGGCCCGAGGGGGAAGCTGGGGATTCAGCCGGGGCAGGTTGCGATTGATGATGGCGATCGCCCGTTCGGGTTTGCCTGCATAGAGGGAGCTGCTGGCGGAGAGGAAAAAGTAGCCATCGAGGAAGTAGGGATCTCGATCTAAAATTACCTCAAAGAAGTCGGGGCTGAGGGCATAGCTGGTGCGGGCGCGGGCTTCATCGTCGCCAAAGTATTGCAAAAATTGGAGGAAGGTCCAGTTGGCAATCAGGTTGCGAAAGCCAAAGCTGGGCGCTTGCTTGAGGAAGGCGAGGTTGCGCTGGGTCTTGGCCAGATCCTGCTCCAGGCTGGCCAGGCTGACTTGATCGCCCTGGCGGGTGAGGTTGGCCAGGGGGGCGCGTTGGAGCAGGATGGCGCTGGCCAGGGCGGCGATCGCGATCGCCATCCCCGGCAGCCAGTTAATTTTGGGGCAGGGGAAGGTGGGCGCGCTGGAGTCGGGGCTTCCCTGGGGAACCGGATCGGGTGGGGCGGGGGTCATGGGCTCTAAAATCAATCCCTGGCGGGACGATTATAGCCAGCAATCGCTTAGAAACGATGCTTCCTAGGTCTGGGCAGATCTGGGCCCCCCACGCTCCGCGATCGTGCTCCAGAATGCGGACCCCCACGGCCCAAACGGTATGATCACATGTTGCTAATGTCCTATCGAGTTCAATTCCATGGCCGCTGAGCGATCGCCCAATTCCCCCATTGCCGACCCCTCAACAGCAATCGACCCGGCCAGAGTCATTCCTCCCCAGGCTCTAGCCCCTCCAGGGCCCCGGCGCTGGCTGCACCGCCAGCTCCTCAGTTGGGAAAAATCACCGGCCAAGGGCTGGTTTTGGTCGGGCTTGATCCTGGCGGGGATCATCGGCTTGGCCTTTGTTTGGGGCCTGGGCAGTATCGGTTTGGTGGATGAGACCGAGCCGCTGTTTGCGGAGGCGGCTCGGCAGATGTTGGTGCGCGATGATTGGGTGACGCCCTATTTCAATGAGGCGACGCGGTTTGATAAGCCACCGTTGATCTATTGGCTGATGGCGATCGCCTACCAACTCTTCGGCATCAATGCATGGTCCGTGCG
>JAAUQQ010000052.1 GCA_012032745.1 Synechococcales cyanobacterium RM1_1_8 | reverse complement strand
GGCCCATCCAAATCCGGCCCATCCAGGTCCAGACTAGCCAGCCCCCGCTCCAGCAGGGCAATGCCCCTGGCCCAGTCCCCCTGCTCACCGTACAGGGCTCCCAGTTTGGCACAGCAGTAGCCATCGTCGGGCCGCTGGGCCAGGTAGCGCTCCATGGCGGTGCGGGCGCGGTGAAACTTGTTTTGGGCGGCGATCGCGCCCGCCTGGTAGCCATCGTGGCGCAGACTAGGATGAGTCGTATCTACAACTTTCCACTGGGGCTCGCGCTGGAGCAGTTCCCCCAGGCTGTCATCGATCATGGCGTGGTAAGGGCGGCGGAACTGGAGCTTGGGGTGGCGGCGAAACAGGCGAGACACCAGGGAATAGGGCGATTGGCGGGCTCCGATTTCCTGGCGCAGAAGGTTGATCGCCACCAGGTCAGGTTGCTGGAGCAACGGAGCTAGGAGCAGCAGGGCATTGGGCAAGAGCTGTTCATCGGCATCGAGGACGAGGATCCAGTCGCCGCTGGCCTGGGCGAGGCTGTGGTTGCGGGCGGCGGCAAAGTCATCGTTCCAGACATAGGAAAAGACTTGGCATTGCAGGCGGCGGGCCAGGGCGATGGTGTCATCGGTGGAGCCGGTGTCGAGGACGATGCGCTCGGTGATCAGGCCATCGGGATCCCCCGCTGCAAGGCTGGCGAGGCAGCGCGGCAGGGCCTGGGCCTCGTTCTTGACGAGCATGCAGAGGCTGAGGCTGGGGGGCGCTGCCATGGCAAGGTGAGGGCTGGAAGGAAGATTGGGGCTGCTGGAAGCAAGGGGGTTGCAGGCCCAGGGCCTGAGTACCCTGGCCTCAACAGTGCCACATCACCACTGCCATTGCCCAGGCTATCCCAGTCTAGACAAGCCCGCGCCCCTACAGCACCCAAAAATCTGCCGCGCCCAGGCTCGGGCTCCCTCCAGCACCGCCACCTTCGACCAATGGTCCAGACCACCAAACAGATGGGGGCCGCGATAGAACAGTTCTCCACTGCTGCTGTCATAGATCAGTCGCACCGATTCATCTAGCTCTAGGGCTGCGTGGGCTTCCGCTTGCTGGCGGGGGCGACCTGCGCCCAAGGCTCCCCCCCCATCGATACAGCGGAACTGGGCTTCGCTGAGGCAGCCATCAGCGAGGTCCGCAAAGGGCAAATATTGCATGGATTGATTGACTGCGATCGCACCGTGCTCGACCGCTCATTTTCGAGGTAGATGCGATCTCCCAGGCCAAAATCAACAATGGTGACTGGATCAATGTCCCTGACCACGGCGCGATCGCGACAAATCTGTCGCTGCCAGGCTCCGTTAAGCTGAAAACCATCGGCCCCCGCACCGCCCACTAGGCGATCGCCCCCATTGCTGATCAGCAAATCATCCCCCGAGCCGCCATCTAGGCAATCCCGGCCCTGGCCGCCGAAGAGCCGATTGTCCTGATCGTCGCCGATGATCTGATCGTCCCTGGGGGAGCCGATGCCATGGTGGAAGCCCTGGACCTGGATGAGCTGCTCGCCAGAGGAGTCTGTGTAGGCCAATGTTCCGGCGGCGAGGTCGAGGGCGATCGCGGGGGCTTGGATCAAGGCGGAACCCTCAAAGCCCGATGGAATGATCTGGAAAGAAAAGTCGATCAGGTTGGCCACACCACTGGGGGCGAGGATGGCTTCAATCGATTTGAGCTGCTGGTGAGATTGCGGGGCCGGGTCGTCCTGGGCCTGATCGTCCTGGGCCTGATCTCCAGCTCTCGGGGCGGCGGCAAAGGACAGCTCCAAGCTGGCAATGGGCAAGCGCTTGGGGCGGTGTTTGTAGCGCACCACGGTTTCGACAAAATCGACTTGGTAGCTGAGGGTAAGGGCTGGGTCGGGAGAGCGATTGGAGGCGCTAGCGATGGAAGCGCTCAGCAACTCGCCTAGGCCTCTCGCATCCAGTTGGTCATAGCCCTCGCCACCATCAATCTGATCGCTGCCGCTGCTGAGGATAATCCAATCATCGCCGGTACCGCCTAGGATGCGATCGCACCCCGGTCCGCCATCCAGGCGATCGTCGCCGGGGCCGCCATAGAGCACATCATCCCCGGCCTCGCCCCAGAGCTGATCTTGGCCCCCGCCCCCGGCAATCATATCGTCACCTTCGCCGCCCCAGGCCCAATCCTCGCCGCCCCGAGCCTGGATGACATCATCGCCCCCCAGGCCCAAGATCTGTTCGCTGGCATCGCTACCCTGGAGGGCATCGTAGTCCGCTGAACCCAGGATCGTGGCCAGCGGGGTAACCGGCGGGTCGCTGGCCAAGCTGTTGGCCAAGCTGTTGGCTAGAAGCTCGCCAGCGAGTTCGTCGCCTTCGATGGGGAGGGGGAGGGTGGATGCAGCCATGGATGGGGGGCTCATGGGGCTTGGGGGCAGCGAGCTGAGGTTTGATCAAACCCACAACATCGCCCAAGCTGGACAATCGATTGGACAACCGATTGGACAACCGATTGGACAACCGATTGGACAACCGATTGAACTAACCCCACTGGCATGGCGGATCCGGTTGGACAGACCAGAGTTCATCGATTGTTCACATTTTTTCCCCTTGTTTTCTCTAAAAAAATAGAGTTTGGCGCAGTTCAGCCTGATCCCCACCCCTAATCCGTAAATGCCTGCATTGTTGTCGCCGATTCTCCCAGCGCCAAGGGGCGGGCTGAACCAAACAACGTGCCCAGGGCGATCGCCTGGGCTTCGGGCATCTGGCCATAGCTAAACACCGCAGGAATCTCGGCGGGGAGCTGGCTGATGAACGTTCGCCAGGCGTAGGGACTGCCATAGAGCACCAGGGCCTGGAGGTTGTGGTGGGTGAGGAGCTGATCGAGGCAGAGCTGGGCCGTTTGGGTCAAGCCAGCGCTGCCGCGAAAGGGATTGCCCCGGATGAAAAGCTGGAGCAGCGTCGGCTGGCGAGCGTTGAGCTGGAGGTGGGATTGGTTATCGACCCAGCGGGATTCATAGCCCTGGGCGCTGGGCAGGGCGATCGCCGGGGTATGTCTCCCCAAAACGGTGCATCCAGCAGGCTATCCACCACGACAAGATTGAGTGGTGGCAGGTCGAGTGGTGGCAGGTCGAGCGGTGGCAGGTCGAGCAGCGGCGGATTAAAAGACTTGGAGTTTGGCAGGCTCAGGGGCAGCGGGCCTTGAACCGCCTGGGAAGCATTGAGAATCTCATCCAGCAGCCCCCGCGTTTCCGGCAGAGCCAGGCTATCCAAATCCAGCGCCAGGGGCTGTTCGGTATCCCAGGCATGGGCAAATCCCAGGCTCTGGGGCACGGCGCTGACCTGCATCTTCGCCCGCCAAATCCGCTCCAGGGAGGCTTCCAGGCGCTGCTGGGAAATGCGCCCGCTGTGGATGGCTTCACAAATGGCGGCGATCGCCCCCTCCACATCCACCGGCATCAGCAACACATCCGCCCCCGCTTCAAAAGCCAGCACCGGCGCTTCATATTCGCCATATTGCTTCGTAATCGCCTGCATCACTAAGGCATCGGTGACGATCAGGCCATCGTAGCCCAGTTCGCCCCGCAACAAATCCGTCAGAATCGGCCTGGATAGCGTTGCGGGCCGATCGCCATCCAAGGCTGGCAGCAGCAGATGGGCGGTCATGATCGCCGCGACTTGGCTGGCGATCGCCTGGCGAAAGGGAGCCAGCTCCACGGCATCAAGGCGGGGGCGATCGTGGGGGATCACCGGCAATTCCAAGTGGGAATCCGTGGCGGTGTCGCCGTGGCCTGGGAAATGCTTGGCCGTGGCCAACACGGGCTGGCTTTGGGCTCCCTGAATAAACGCAGCGGTGAGGAGACAGACGCGATCGCACTGTTCACTAAAAGCCCGCACATTAATCACCGGATTATCGGGATTATTATTCACATCCACCACCGGAGCCAGCAGCCAGTTCAAACCCACCCCATGGGCTTCCTGGGCGGTGGTTTCTCCCAGGCGATAGGCCCAGTCCCGCGCCTGTTCCAGATTGTCCGCCGCAATAGAGCCCAGGGCCATCGGCGGCGGCATCCAGGTGGCCCCCTCAAACCGCTGACCCACACCCTCCTCAATATCAGCGGCCATCAGCAGCGGAACCTCGCTCCAATCCTGCACCTGCTGGGTGCGCACCGCCAGCTCCGCCGCGCTGCCCCCCAGCCAAATCACCCCCCCCACGCCCAGATCCTGGACCCAATGTTTAAGCTGGGCGCGGCGGGCCTCCCAGGCGGGATAGCGGATTTGGTGGTCGAACAGGTGGCCGCTGGCGCGCACCACAAAGAGCTGGGCAACTTGCTGGGCCAGGGAGAGCTGCTGCCAGTCAGGGAGGAAACGCTGCATGGGCGAGGCATGGAGTGGGACTAGCAGTAGGGTGCGACCCGCCCTGGGGCGAAGTCAAGGGCGGGGCAGCTAATTGCCAGTTAATTGGCGACTTAATTTTTTGGATCCTAGTCGGACTTCTTCAGCTTACAAAAGCACGACAATGATCTTTACCAGGTGCTCCAGGTGTTGCGAAAGCTGGGGGCGATCGCCAGCCAGCCCCAAGCCGAGCCAGCGGCCTAATCCCAGCGCCATCGCGCCCAGCTCAATCGGAATCAGGGGCTGAGCCCGTCTCATCATCCAATTCTCCAAAGGGCTGTTCTGCTTCGCCCTTGGCTTCTCGGGCGATCGCCAACTGATTGATCAAACTCAACACCCCACTGCCCCGCTCAATGCCTTTGTCCTCCACAAACAGCACCGTCGGCGTCCGCCGCAGCCGCACCCGCTGCCCCAGCTCCCGCCGCACAAAGCCCGTGGCCGACTGGAGACCCTCCATCGCAGACTGGCGGGCCGCCTCATCGCCATAAATACTGACAAACACCTTCACATGCTGAAGATCCCCCGCCACTTCCACATCGGTGACACTGACCATGCCGCCGATGCGATCGTCCTTGACACCGGACATGAGCAGTTGGCTGACCTCCCGCTTGATGATGGAAGCCACTCGGGAGACACGGCGATTATTAGACATGGTTTTTAGTTGCTGTGCGAGATCTCCCGCCGGAGACCGAAAAAATGTCGAAGCAGCCAGGCCGAAACCCAAGCTGGCTGGAAGCGCAATTGACTCGAAACCTCGGAATGAGCCAGAGGTTCCAGCAGATCCATGGGGATGAGCCCGCTAGAAAATAGGAGTGAGCCCGCTAGAAATAGTCTACGGGCGGTGGGGTCAATCCTGTCTCTGTGATGCCCAGCATCGCCTGGAGGGTAAAGGTCAAAAACAAAAAGCCAGTGACCAAGATACCGATCAGCGCAATCAGGGTGGGGCGGTTGGTGAGGGTGGGGCGCACCCATTCGTAGAGGGAGTAGAAGATGCCCGCGAGGAAGGTGATGAAGTAGCGGGGGTAGCGGGAGACGTTGAGAAAAAATTCCTTCATGGTGCGCCGATGACAGGTTGCTGGCCGGGGGGTCGGGCCGGGGTTATGGCTGAGATTTTTGGCTGAGATTTTTGGCTGAGATTTTTGGCTGAGATTTTTGGCTAAGATCTCTGGCCGGGGGATTTTAAGGATCAAAATCGCTCACCGGCATTAGATGTTGCCAGGAGCTTGCCAGGTGCCTGCTGATCTTAGCGCCTGAGCTTCGCCTTGGGCAGACCTACGGCATGATAATCTGAATTCTATAGATCATCTGTTCCGATCGCCTTGACAGCTTTTGCCCCCAGCTCCCCAGCCGCCCCTTGTTCCACCCCCGCCCGCCCCTTCCTCAAATGGGCCGGGGGAAAAGGTCGTCTGCTGGCCCAGTATCAAGATTTTTTGCCCCAGGACTGGAGCCGCTACCACGAGCCCTTTTGGGTGGGGCGGCGCTGTTCTTTGAGCTTCAGTCCCAGGGGGCGATCCGTCGGAGCTTGGCGAAGCCAATCGCCCAGGGAGCTCGGCTCACCGATGTCAATCCTGACCTGGTCAATGTCTATCGCTCGGTGCGCGATCGCCTGCCAGATCTAATCGCACAGCTCGAAATCCACCAGCGCCACCACAGCAAAGATTATTACTACAGCCTCCGTGCGGAGCGGAACCTGCCTTCCCTAGAACGAGCTGCCAGGTTCATCTACCTCAACAAGACCTGCTACAACGGCCTCTACCGCGAGAACTCCCAGGGCCATTTCAATGTCCCCATGGGGCGCTACAAAAATCCCAGCATTTGCAATCTGGAGCTACTCACCGCTGCATCCCAGGCCCTCCAGGGCATTGAGCTAGAACAGCAAGACTTCTCCGAGGTGCTCCACCAAGCCCAGACCCGTCAAGATTTTGTCTACTTCGACCCGCCCTACCACCCCCTCAGCCCCACCAGCAACTTCACCAGCTACAGCCGCTCGGCCTTTGGTCGCCGCCAACAGGAGCAACTGCGCGATGTCTGCCTGGGCCTGGCCCAGCGCGGCGTGCGGGTGATGCTGTCCAATTCGGACTGTGAGTTTGTGCGCGACCTCTACAGCGAGGCAGGCGTGGGCCAAGGGCATTCTGGATCCATACCGTGACGGCGGCGCGGGCGATCAACTCCAAAAGTGGTTCCCGAGGCAAGATTTCGGAGCTGTTGATTACCTCCTATCCCAAACCGTGAAGCCTCAAAAAAATAGGCCGAGGGGATGCCCCCTCGGCCTATTGAGCTGTTTTGGCTGTTCCCAGCCGCGAGCTGTTTTAACCGCGATCGATGCTCACCACCCAGGAACCCAACGGGCGCAGCAGCGGCACATCCCCAGGGGACTCGATCATCACATTGAACTGGTACATGCCCTGGTTGCGGGGGTTTCTCACATCGGAGAACACCAGCTCCAGGTTGGTGCCAGCGGGCACCGGCTCCGCTGGGTAGAGGGCAATGCGCTGGTTCTCGGTATCAAAGTTGACTTCATCCAAGGGCACAGCGGAGCACCTGGCGCGGCTCATCATACTGCCGACACTGGAACAGATGCGCAGCTCCACTTCATCGGTGTTGAACTTGCCATCAAAGAACTCGGGATAGTTAATCACAAATTGAGAAGCGGCCAGCTTCATGTCCCGCGCGCCAATCTTGAAGCGATAGCGACCCCGGTTGCCGGGGGAGTTGCTCAGTTCGATCGTGTACTTCAGCTCGTTGAAGCCTTCGCGGTTGTCCCAGCGAAAGGAGAAGCCGGAGGTATCCTGGGCCTGGACCACCGGGGCAGCCAGGGCAGCACCACTGGCGATCGCGGCGATCGCCAGCCCGGACTTCAGCGCCCGCTTAGGCGTAGCAAATGTCTTAAAGAGTTGAAGCAGCATAGGTGACAGAGATTCCAAATTAATCGAGATGCAATGGCTTAATCGGGACGCAATGGCGACCTGGACGGCAAGTGATCCTCACACCGGACCCTGGGAGCATGGAACGAACCCACGCAGTCGATAGGCACATCTGACCCTATTATGACCTTCGTCCGTAAGAAAAAGTTGCCCAAGGTCCGGTGTTTGAACTGTCCTGGGGCAGCCCACAGCACCAGGACACAGATGGCCCTGAATGGCCCTGAATGGCCCTGAGCGGATCAAACTGCCCTAAAAGATGAATTTCTCCACAATTCTCCGGGTCCAGGCATTGCTCTACCTTGCGTTTTCTAAAAGAACGTAACGAATACTGCCCCACAGGGGGGATCAGCCTAGGATGCGAACTGAGGCAATCCGCCCAAGCCGAAGTCGATAGAGGGCAAGCCCGGAGGACTGATGACATTAGTATTAGGCATTCCTAAGGAATTAGAAGATGAGCAGCGGGTGGCCCTGGTGCCCGATGTTGTGGGTCGTCTAGTCAAGCAGGGACTGGAGGTTTGGGTCGAGCCGGGGGCTGGCCTCGCTGCCGGGGCCAATGATACGGACTATGAAGCGGCGGGAGCCCAGGTGGTGCCTGGCGATCGCCTCTGGGCCGAGGCCAATCTGGTCTTGACCGTGGCCGCATCCAAGACCCTGCGAGAGCGCTCGGACTGCCTGGAGAAACTGGGCGATCGCTCGGTGCTGATTGGCTTTCTCGATCCCCTTGGCGATGCGGAACTGGCCCAGCTCTTGGCAGACAAGGGCGTGACCAGCTTCAGCATGGAAATGGTGCCCCGCATCAGCCGTGCCCAGAGCATGGATGCCCTCTCTTCCCAGGCCAGCATTGGCGGCTACAAAGCCGTGCTGTTGGCTGCGGCAGGTCTGCCCAAGTATTTCCCCATGTTGACCACGGCGGCAGGGACGATCGCCCCGGCCAAGGTCTTGGTGGTGGGTGCGGGGGTGGCGGGCTTGCAGGCGATCGCCACCGCCCGCCGCCTCGGTGCCGTGGTCGAATCCTTCGACATCCGCCCCGAAGTCAAAGAACAGGTCCAGAGCCTGGGGGCAAACTTCATTGACATCACCTTTGAAGAAGAAACCCGCGCCGAGGGCGGCTATGCCAAGGAACTCTCCCAGGCCGCCCAGGAACACACCCAAAACGTGCTCAAAGATCACGTCCAGCGCTCCGATGTGGTGATCACCACGGCCCAGGTGCCCGGCAAACGTGCCCCCCGCATCGTCACCGAGGACATGGTCAACGGCATGAAGCCAGGCTCCATCATTGTGGACATGGCCGCCAACCAGGGCGGCAACTGTGCCTACAGCGAAGCCGGGCGCACCATCATCCACAACGGTGTGACGATTCTGGGGCCAACCAACCTGCCCTCCACCGTGGCGATCCATGCCAGCCAGCTCTATGCCAAAAACATCCAGGCGCTGCTGAAGCTGCTGGTCAAGGATGGCGAACTGGACCTGAACTTTGAAGATGAGATCGTCAAGGGCGCTTGTTTGACCCACGGCGGTGAGATTCAAAATGCACGGGTCAAGTCCATGCTAGAACCGACGGCAGTTTAGCCCTTTGGCGGAAACATGCTCTCCCCGTCCCCTCGATTTTCCTACTTCATCCACCATGTCTGAAACCCTGATTGCCGCACTCTTCATCTTTGTGCTGGCTTCCTTTGCAGGCTTCGAGGTCATCACCAAAGTTCCCCCCACCCTGCACACCCCGCTGATGTCCGGAGCCAATGCCATTTCCGGCATTGCTGTGATTGGTGCCATGGTCGTGGCTGGCCCCAACCAAACCAACCTCGTCACCATCATGGGCTTGGTTGCGATTGTGCTAGCAACTGTCAACGTCGTCGGCGGCTTCATGGTCACCGATCGCATGTTGCAGATGTTTAAGAAATGATGCTCAAGCAATAGGCACGTCGGCCACCAGCGCCGCCCAAGCTTCGACTTTGCCCCTCTCTCTCGCTCTCCCAAGGACCTATGGATACCTTTCTTCCATCAACCATCCAGCTCAGCTATTTGGCCGCGACGGCCCTGTTCTTTGTCGGACTTAAAAAGCTGGGTTCTCCCGCCACCGCCCGCAATGGCAACCAGCTCGCCGCCGTGGGGATGTTACTGGCGGTGGTGGCAACCCTGCTCGATCGCCAGGTGGTCAACTATCCAATGATTGGCGGGGCGATCGCCCTGGGCTCCATCGTTGGCATCATTGGCGCAAAGAAAGTTGCCATGACGGAAATGCCCCAGATGGTGGGCCTGCTCAATGGCTTGGGTGGTGCGGCATCGGCCCTGGTGGCGATCGCTGAATTCTACCGCCTCCTGCTCGAAGGCAACGTCCCCTTTGATGCCACCCTGACCGCCATTCTGGGCAGCCTGATCGGCGGCATCACCTTCTCCGGCAGCTTTATCGCCTTTGCTAAGCTCCAGGGACTGATCACCGGCAAGCCTCTGTCGCTGCCGGGCCAGAAAATCATCAACATCCTGCTGTTTGCAGGCTTCTTGATTGGCTCGGTCTTGCTGTTGATCGATCCGCTCCACACCAGCACCTTCCTAGTGATTACCGGCATTTCCCTGCTGCTGGGTCTGTTCCTGGTCTTGCCCATCGGCGGCGGCGACATGCCCGTGGTGATTT
Organism: Synechococcales cyanobacterium RM1_1_8; assembly: GCA_012032745.1. GTDB lineage: Bacteria > Cyanobacteriota > Cyanobacteriia > PCC-9006 > JAAUQQ01 > JAAUQQ01. The sequence continues at coordinate 8,108 of JAAUQQ010000052.1, read as the reverse complement.
CCCTGCTCAACTCCCTGTCGGGCTTGGCCGCCAGTGCAGCGGGCTTTGTGGTGATGAACAATATCTTGATTGTGGCCGGTGCCTTGGTGGGTGCCTCGGGCCTGATCCTGACGGTGATCATGTGTAAGGCCATGAACCGCACCCTAACCAATGTGCTGTTTTCCGCCTTTGGTGGGGCGACAGCGGGCAGCGGCGGCGGCGGTGCCGATGACGGCGACAAGAGCTACCGCCAGGTGGATGCCGAAGCGGGGGCGATGATGCTGGGCTATGCGCGATCGGTGGTGGTGGTGCCGGGCTATGGCATGGCTGTGGCCCAGGCCCAGCACAGCGTGCGTGAGCTGGCGGACCAACTCGAAAAGAAAGGCGTGGAAGTCAAATATGCGATTCATCCCGTGGCGGGCCGGATGCCGGGCCACATGAACGTGCTGCTGGCGGAGGCCAATGTGCCCTACTCCCAGCTCTACGACATGGATGATATCAACAGTGAATTCGAGCGCACGGATGTGGCCCTGGTGATTGGCGCGAACGATGTGGTCAATCCCGATGCCAAGGAAGATCCCAACAGCCCGATCTATGGGATGCCCATCCTGGAAGTGGACAAGGCCAAGAACACCATCGTGATCAAGCGCAGCATGAAGCCGGGCTATGCGGGCATCGACAATCAGTTGTTCTACCGCGAGAAGACGATGATGTACTTTGGCAGCGCCAAGGAAGCGGTGGCGGATTTGGTCTCTGAGATCAAGCAGCTCTAGGATCCAAGGAGATTTCCAGAAAACACAACCCCCGTAGGGGCAGGTTTAGCAAAAAGTCTACTGCTTTGACCGCAAGATCCATGCAAAACCGGCCCCTACCCCAGCTTCGTCATTTGTCCCAGATACTTCGTCTGGCGAAAATTCAGGGCTGCATCCTGCCAAAAATCATCGCCCTTGAGATATTCGGGATAGACCAACAGCTCCGCTAGATCCTCCCGCCCCACCCAGGTCGCTTCCAAAATCGCCAGGGCATCGGTCGCATCCGGCGGCAAAAAATCCAGGCTGATCTCCCCCTCGCTAGAATCCACTGCCATATAAAAAGCGACATGGTGGATCTGGTTGGCCTGATCCAAGAACTCATGGACATAGGCAATGCGGGAAGTCTTCACCGTCAAACCGCATTCCTCTAGGGTTTCCCGCTCGGCACAGGCGAAGATGGAGCTGTCCTCGGCTTCGAGGCCACCGCCGGGGGGAAGCCAAATGATGTTGCCGGGGCGTGATCGCGACCTATGCTTGACCAACAAGATTTCATTGGGGGCAGTGGCTCCGTCGTTGGCACGGACTAGCAGGGCAGCAGCACGGACTCTATGGCGCATCGAAAAGTGGAGGAATAACTCTTTTACTGTAGCGGGTTGCCTGGTTGGTTTCCTTGGCGGTTTGCTGCTTTGCCTTGGGGCTTAGGCTGGTAAGGTCAAAAAGGTCTATCTGCCATCCCTTGGTCTTTTTGACGCATTGCTATGAAACGTCTTCTCTCACTGGCCGTCAGCCTCGTCATCCTGGTGCTGATCTATTGGAAGGTGGATTTTGCGGAGCTGATTGCGGTGTTGCGGAACTGCGATCGCCGCTGGCTCCCCACCAGCCTGGCCATGGTGATCCCCATTACGCTGATTACCGCCTGGCGTTTGCAGCAGCTCATGCCCAGATCGAAACGGGGGGACCGAAACCTGGGCGGCGCAGAGATTTCGCCCCTGCCCTTTGGGGAGGCCAATCGGCTGATTTTGGCGGCCAGTGCCTTGAATATGGTGCTGCCCTCGAAGATGGGGGATATTGCCAAGGCTTATTTTATGGGCGATCGCGGCCATCTCGACCGTTCGCTCTCCCTCTCTCTGGTGGTGTTTGAAAAAGCCTGCGATATGCTGTCGCTGCTGCTGTGGTGCGCCTTTGGCCTGCTGTTGTATCCGCAAAAGGATGGCCTGTTTTGGTTCTTTACGGTCAGCATTTTGGGCGGTTTAGCCCTGGGATTGCTGCTGTTGGGCTCGGCGCAATTTGCCCAAGCCTTTTTCAATCTGGGCCGAAATATCGCCCCTAAGAAAATGAAGCCCAAGTTTGAAAAGCTGCACAAGGCTTGGGGGGAAATGCATCGCTATTTTTGGAGCGATAAGACTCAGCTTGCCAAGATTACGCTGACGTCGGTGTTTCTCTGGTTCTTGCACTTGCTGCAAATTTGGTTCTTTATCCTGGCGCTGAGGGAGACTGTACCTGCGCTGGCTAATTTTGCCCTGTCGCCTTTAGCCATCCTCGCGGGGCTGTTGCCGTTGACTTTTGCGGGGGTTGGGACGCGGGATGCGGCGTTGGTGTTGTTTTACCAGCCCTATATGCCGGAGGCAGCGGCGGCGGCGTTGGGGGTGCTTTGTACATCGAGGTACTTTTTGCCTGCGATCGGGGGTTTGCCCTTCCTTAATCAGTATCTCAGCGCTGTGAAGACGATGAAAGCTAGATAAATATTGAGGCTCAAGTGACAGCTTTGTTGGTTCAGGAAGGTCTCAGCGTTTGAATAAGCTGCTGACGCTGATTTCCACATCGGGAAATGCCAGTAGCGACAATGTGCCACTACGGAGAACTTCCACGGAGCGGTAATCTCCATTCACGGGGTCGCGGTGGACAACCAATTCACGAGCTTTAAGATTAGAGACCCAATAATCTTTAAGTCCTGCCGCTGCGTAAGTGTTGCGCTTAGTTTCCAAGTCCTTCGCTAGGCTCAGCTTGGAAAACTCAATCACGAGAAAGACATCTTCTGAAGACGGGTGCCGTTCATAGTAGACCTCCCCTAATTGTCGAACGACGGAAATGTCTGGCTCTGGCTCAGAACCTTGCTCTGGCAAAGTGATTGGCCTTGCTTCGCTTACACGAGCGCGAGAACCCAGCTTTCTACGCAGATAGGTGGCTGCCTCTTCGCCCAGATATCGGTGTTCAGGTCCTTCGGGTGGCATTTCTACAATTTGTCCATTTAACAGCTCCACAGCACGATCGCGTAGCACCCCCGTCGCCACCAGCTCGTGATATTCCTCAACCGTCCACGTCGCGAGCGTCACCGTCATGGCCAGAGCCCTAACCGTTGATTACTGACCTCAGCATAGCAACATCGCCCATGGATACCCCCATGAATCGGCGCATAATGGAATCAGGTCCAAATCATCAGGCAATGGCTGGAGCTGTCCCATGGTCCTACTGCAAGATCCCGCACTGCAAACCCGCTTTATCAGCGTTCAGGATTACCACCGCATGATCGAGGCCGAGATCTTCGGCCCCGAAGAGCGCATTGAACTCTTACTCGGACAACTCATCCCCATGGCTGCGAAAGGCTCTCCCCACAGTGCTGCCGTGGCTCGCGCCCGTGACTTATTTGACGATCAATTAACAAGACAACAAGCGCAGATTCGTTTGCAAGAGCCCGTGATCTTGCAAGACCACTCAGAGCCGGAACCTGATCTCGCTCTCGTCAAGCCAGACCCCAACTACTACGAAGCACAACATCCCCAAGCCTCAGATGTGTTCCTAATTATGGAAGTGGCGGACAGCAGCTTGACCTACGATCGCGAAATCAAATCCCTCGCCTATGCCAAAGCAGGCATTCAGGATTACTGGGTGCTGAACTTGAAAGGACGCAAGCTCCATATCTACCGCAACCCCAGCGAATCAGGCTATGGCAGCGAGCTGATTTTGGCCGCAGGGGAGCGCATTATGCCGCTGGCCTTTGGGGACTGCGCGATCGCGGTTTTAGCCATGCTCGGCCAGGCGTCAGACTGACAGCTGGGCGATCGCCCCCTATTGCGGCGGCCCCAGCTTGGGATTCGTGACAAAGCGCTCATCGGTCAGGCTGTTGAGAAAAGCAACGAGGTCTTGTTTTTCAGCCTCAGTCAGCGCAAACCCCACCACAAAAGAACTTTTGAAAGGATTCTGACTGCCGATACCCGCATTCGGCCCGCGCTCAATCGTGCGCCCCCCGGCGGCGTAATGGTCGATGACTTCCTCCAGGGTTTCGATGCTGCCGTCATGCATGTAAGGGGCCGTGAGGGCAATGTTACGCAGGGTCGGCGCACGGAACTTGCCCATGTCTTCTGGGTTGAGCGTGATGGCTTCTAGGCCAGTACCCTCCGGTGGATAGGCCCCGCGTCCGTCAATGTTATACAGCCCCGTATTGTGGAACGCCATCTCCGCAAAGCCCGATCGCTCGTGGCGGCTAGAGTCGCTGAAGTTGAGGCCGCTGTGGCAGTGGAAGCACTCCAGGCGCTCGCTGGTGAATAGGGCCTCACCCCGCTTGGCTGAGTCGGAGATGGCGCTGGGGTCGCCGCCGTAGCGATAGCGATCGTAGGGGGAGTTGAAGGAATTGAGGGTGCGCTCGAAGGCCGCGATCGCCAAGGTCAAGTTGCGAATGCTGACCGGGTTCGGTTCGCCCTGATTCAGTTCCGATTGACCAAACACCTGCTCAAACCGCTGGCGATAGTCGGGGTCATTGACCAGCATGGCAAGCAGCTCATTCTCTTTCCCGGCCATGCCCAATTCCACCGGGTCTTCGCCAAACAGCGGTACCAGCATTTGCTGCTCCAGGTGCTGCATCAGCGGATTAGCCCAGGTCTGGACGGTGTTATAGGCCACATTGGTCAAGCTCATGGAATTGAGCGGATGGCGCTGGCCCGTGGCCCCTGGGGAGCGGGCTTTACCATCGCTGAAGGCTAAGTGCTGGAGATGGCAGGTGGCGCAGGAAAAAGCACCATTGACCGAGAGCCGCGTTTCATAGAACAGCCGCCGCCCCAGCTCGACCTTTTCGGCGCTCATTGGGTTATCGGCAGGCACCAAGGGCCGGGGCACCCAGCCGGGCAAGTCCCACGCATAGCTGGAAGATGCTGCCGCAGCTTCAATGGGTGCGGCTGGAATAGCCGTGCTGCTCGAACCGCTGCCGCTGGGTGAATGGCCCAGGGCCTGTTCCAGCCCCAGGGACAGGCAGAAGGTCACAGTGCCAATCAGTGCCCAGGCGAGCCAGCGATGCGGTATCCAGCGACGAATCAAGGAAAGCTCCTCGGTGAGTGATTACTTCATTTTAGTGAAGAAACTTTGCGCTGCCACCGGCTGGTCGTTGAAGGGCAAGCCAAGGGTCTCCATGATGCCAGCGCAGTCGCGATCGCTCGGCGAGGACATGCAGCCCACGGGCGTTCCCTCCTGGTTCTCCGCAGTCAGGTCCGTGCTGCTCAGCAGCGCCGCTAGATCCGCAACCACCACATCAGTTTCAGGATCAAAGTCATCCATCATCACCACGACCCGATTGGGAATCTTGCAGGCCACGGGCGCTGCGGTCCGATCCATCTGACAGCCCACGCTGCCCAGGTGAATATTGAAGGGCTGGGCTTTGCCCATGGCGTCCCCGCCGCCGTGGCTCCCACCACCATGCTGCTTCAGTTGCGACATCTCCATCACAGGCATCAGATCGGCCCGCGCAAACTTGTAGCCCGCGTTCCAGTTCCACCACAGGGAGGTCAGGTTGAGGGGCGATGGAGCCAGGGTCGAATCGATGTGGTTGAGCCCAAAGGGAATGCCCAACGTGAACTTGAGGCCGGCGTAATCTCCCGCCGGAACCGAGCCGATCACCTGGCTGTTGGTTTCCGCCGTGCCATTGCCGCAAGCCCCAGACTTATCTTCAAAGTCAATCAGGGTCACGTCTTGATGCTGCCATTTGCCGTCCTGGCGCAGCACCAGCGGCACCTCGTTGCCCGCTGCATCCACCAGCGCCACCTGGGAAATGTAAAAGCGAAAATCCTGGGGCGTCACCGCAACATTGGTGGTGCCAACGCGGTAGGTCTCACCACAGGCAAAGGCAGCATCCCCCACCTGCCCTGCAAAGTTGATCGCCACGGTTTTGCTTTCAAGGGCTTGGACGCTGGGCGAGCCTAAGATCAATGCTGTCGCGCCAGTTAAGGCCGCTGCTGTGAAGGTGAGTTGAGTAAGTTGCTGACGCATAATTGGTTTTTTGCTTGATTGGTCTGCTCAGTTGATTCGTTTTGTCGCTCTGCTCGGATGACGCAGGTTTGCAGTCGGCTCAATCAAATCAATCAGCATTTTGCAAGAAGCGTTCTTAATTGAGGATGATGATCGGAATAGCCTCTTAATCTAGGCTTTAACGATCCCAGAAATCAAAAGACAGGTTGTCAATTATTTGACTGATCACGTTTAAACTGCGCACCTTCCTCGCACCTGGCTGTCCTCAGATTTGCGGCCTTCAAAACCACAGAACACTGCGAAGACTGCCGATCCAAATGCTGTCGCGATCGCGATCATTCTCGGGATGCTTCACCACCAGCAGCCCCGGAATCAGCGAAACATTGGGGCTCACCTGATGGCGATAAAATGCAGGGTCTACTCGGCGATCGCCTCCCTCACCCAACTGCGAAATTCCAACTCCGCCTCCACTTCATCCAGCTCGCAAGCGGCAATAAATTCGTAGAGCTTTGCCTGCTCCACGACCGGAAACGTCGGTGAAGTCTCCAGCTCAACATACCCACCCGCCTGGAGCTGATAAATCTGCCAAGCTTGCCCGTCAAATCGCCAGAACTCAGGCACACCCATGGCGGCATACAGCGCATTCTTATCAATATCAGTGTGGTTAATATCCACCTCCACCACCAAGTCTGGCGGCGGGTCTGTTGCCAAATCAATCTTGCGACCCGCAACCTTTGGTTGGTTCTGAATGTAATAGCAGTTATCCGGCTCTGCACCCCGCCCTAGGTCCGCTCGGTCCAGGGTGGTTGAGCGCAGGGACATCAGCTTGAGACCCATCTCCACCACCAAAATGCGGATAAAGAGACCGATGATCTCCGCAAAGGATTCGTGGGGTTGGGACGGCATCGTAATTTCGAGGGTGCCGCGATCGTAGGTGAATCTCGCTTTGGTCCGCTCCGTCAGCAGGGCTTTCATTTGCTGATAGGCAGACCAGTCCAGGCTGTGAAACGCGATGCGCTGCTCGCCGGAGACCGCTTGTTCAACTGGGAGGGGTGACTTTGCCAGCATGGGGCATGGGGATTGATGATAGGGACTGATGGGTTGGTTGGTTTAAGCGATCGCCAACGGCTCCAACTGAAGCAAGACCACGAGGCTTCCCATGAGCTGGCCCAGCGGATTCAAATACACCTCATTCAGATCCAGCGTCACATGCTCGCCTTCCAGCTTCAAAAAGCGCCAGACCGAGCCCGTCGTCACCGCTCCGTAAATGCTGCCTCGCTCAATGCCGTGGTTTTGGTTAAACCGCTGGGCTGCCACCATGGCGGCGGCGCATTGGGGAATGGCGGCGTTGAGGTCTTCCCGTTTGGCTTCAAAAATAATGGCAACGGGGGCCTTGATATTGAGCTGATCGGGGTCGCGGGAAATCAGAAAGTCGCAGTAGCCATTCAGCCCCTGAGCGGCATCCACATTGAATTCGGTGCCGGAAAAGAAGCTGATGCTGGGGAAGAGGGTCTTCAGCTCGACAAGGATGGGAGCAATTAGTAGCTCGGAGCGAATTTTTTCGGTGTTGATCGCGGTGGCGAGGGGCAGGTTGCGCTGCATGGTTTGTTGCAGGTAGTCGCTGGTGGCGATCGCCTCCACTCCTGCAATCAAGCTAGAGGTCTGGGAAAAGCTCAGCCCAAAACTGGCTTCAAGCTTGGCCTGGGTAAAGTCGCTGTAAGCCATCGCAATTGCTCCAGAGCGTTGGCCCCATTGTAGCGAGTGCTAGCGAAGCGCCGCCTGATTGCTGCTCCTAGCGCTCCTGAATCACCCCGCCCTAACCTAATAAGGCCACAGCCTGCGATTTAGCTACTAGGCGGGAAGCCCCGCGCTCTCCGGAAGGGGAGCGTCGGGATGAGAGCCAGGGGCACTGAGGGGGTTCGATGCCCCCGAAGTGCCCAAAACAGGAGAATCTTGCTGCTCAATGTACCGCTTCAGGACGGATACCGTGACCCCTCCACAACTGGCAATGAAGTACGGTAGTATCATCAGAAAAGTGGGCCTGGGGCATCGGCTCACTAATAAAACGCGAATCTGGGGCAACCCGGAGGAGAAGCCCGCGCCGTACCGCCTAAGCGGTCGGCATCGGGAGTATGTCACCTCAGT
>JAAUQQ010000463.1 GCA_012032745.1 Synechococcales cyanobacterium RM1_1_8 | reverse complement strand
GTCCCCAGCGCTGGGCGATCGCCGCCCCCCGCTCCATCGCCCCCCTCACCGCAGCCACTTCCCTAGCAACGGTCCTAGCGGCCCTAGCCACCGCGATCTCCACCGCAGCCGCCACCGCCAGCCAGGCCCAGCCAGCCCCCAAACTCCGCCAAGTCCAATCCCTTGAACTGCTGGGCGAAGCCAAATTTGGAGGCCGCAGTTTGATCTTGGATGGAGTCTTACTGGGGGGGCCTCTCGGGCCTCACCTACGATGCCCAGCGCGATCGCTTCTACAGCATCTCCGACGATCGCAGCCAAAACGCCCCTGCCCGCTTCTACCAGCTCCAGATCCAACCCAGGGGCGATCGCCTCACCAACGCCCAAGTCCGCTTCCTGCACAGCCAAGTCCTAGCCCAGGACGACCAAACCCCCTTCGCCCCCAACACCGTCGATCCCGAAGGCATCGTCCTCACCCCCAGCAACACCCTCTGGATCTCCTCCGAAGGCATCGCCCCCGATGGCATCCTCCCCTTCGTGCGGGAATTTTCCCTCCCAGGCCAGCCCCTGGCCAGCCTGCCCATTCCCCAACATTATTGGCCCCAGCCTGACTGGGGGGTGGGCGACAACCTCGGCTTCGAGAGCCTCACCCTCACCCCCAGCGGCCAGTTTTTAGTCACCGCCGTGGAAAATGCCCTGATCCAGGATGGTCCCAAGGCTGCCGTTGGCCAGAGCAGCCCCGCGCGCCTGCTGGTGTTTGACCTGGCCCGCCAGCGGGTGGCGGGGGAATATGTCTATCACACGGACCCCGTTGTCGTGCCCCCCAACCCGGCCAATGGTTTCAGCGCCGCTGGCCTGGTGGAACTCCTGGCCCTGGATGACGATCGCTTTTTGGCCCTAGAGCGGATGTTTGCCCAGGGCTCCCGAGGCATGCCGGGGAACAATGGCATGACTGTGCGGCTGTATGAAATCGATCGCCGCGCCGCGACCGATGTCCAGGTGATCGACAGCCTTGCCGGTTCAGCCCTGGACAATGTTATCCCCGTAGAAAAGCAACTGGTGTTGGATTTGACCACATTGGGAATTCCCCTCAGTAATTTGGAGGGCATGGCCCTGGGGCCGAAGCTGGGGGATGGGCGGCGATCGCTGCTGCTGATCAGCGATGACAACTTTGGCGGCGGCGAATTCACACAGATTCTGCTGTTCGCCATCAATGAGTAGACCTAGCCCCCACAGAGACCTAGCCCGAAGGCCTTGGAGAGCAAGATGAAAAATTTTACTTAAATGCCAGGACCGAGATTTGAACTCGGGACACGAGGATTTTCAGTCCACTGCTCTACCAACTGAGCTATCCCGGCAAGTGCTTCGCTATCCTAACAAAGCAAGTTACAACACCGCAATGGTTCCGCCAAAGTTTTGCCCGATCGCCCCCAATCCCAGGGAAACCTAGACCTACTCGGCCCAACCCTTGCCCTCCAGCCATGTCCCTTTCCCAGCCCGCCCGCGACCTTCAGACCCTGGTGCTTTCCTGCCACCCCCTGATTGTGATCGAGACAATCGAAGAGGAACGGGTGGCGGCCCTGCTGGCCCAAACCGCCCAGGACATGCAAATGCCAATGATGGAATGGAGCTATGCCCAGGGCCTCTGCCGCACCAGCGGCACCTTCCGCGCCCCCTGGGATGAAGGCTATGCCAAGTCGGGCAATCAAGCCCAGGCCTTTGATGGCACGGTGGAGCCTGCGGAGATGCTCAAACATATCGCCGAGCTGAAGGTGCAGGCGATCTATTGGCTGAAGGATCTGGGGGAGCATTTGCGGGATCCCAAGGTGGCCCGACATTTGCGGGAGGTGATCGGGGCCTTCGCCCAAAATCGCACGGTGATGGTGGTCACGGGGGAGCGGGTGGAGCTGCCGGGGGCGATCGCCTACGATGCCGCCTATTGCGATCTCAAATTGCCCAATGCCCAGGAGCTGGGCCGCATTGTGCGCCAGGTTGTGCGCCACCTCAGCGCCAAAAACCGCATCCAAATTCATCTAGAGCCCGCCGATGAAGTCGCCCTGGTCCATGCCCTTAGCGGCATGACCCTCAACCAGGCGCGCCAGAGCCTGTCCTACGCGGCCATGGAGGATGGTCGCCTGGATGCCAGCGATGTCTCGAATATTTTGCACCGCAAGTCCCAGATCATCCGGGCGGGGGGGCTGTTGGAATATTTTCCGGTGGAGGACTTACCGACGGCCCTGGGGGGCTTTGCGGGGCTGAAGACCTGGCTGAGCCGAGCGCGGGTGGGGTTCAGCCCCCAGGCCCAGGCGTTAAATCTTCAGCCGCCGAAGGGGATTTTGATTGTGGGGATGCAGGGCTGTGGCAAGTCCTTGGCGGCCAAGGCGATCGCCCGTGCCTGGAAGATGCCCCTGCTCAAGCTCGATGCTGGCCGTCTCTACAATAAATATGTCGGCGAATCGGAAAGCAACTTTCGCAAGGCCGTCACCCTGGCGGAGGGCATCGCCCCGGCGGTGCTTTGGATTGATGAAATCGAAAAGAGCTTTGGCAACAGCGGCGGCGATGGGGGAGATGGCGGCCTCAGCCAGCGGCTGTTTGGCAGTTTTTTGACCTGGCTCCAGGAGAAGTCCCAGGAAGTGTTTGTCGTGGCCACGGCCAATGACATTTCCAAAATTCCGCCGGAGCTGCTGCGCAAGGGCCGCTTTGATGAGATTTTCTTCGTGGATTTGCCCACGGCGGCGGAGCGGGAGACGATTCTGCGGCTCCACCTCAAAAAGCGCAAGCAGGAGCCCCAGCAGTTTGACCTCGCTGGGCTGGTGGCGGCGACCGATGGCTTTAATGGGGCCGAAATTGAACAGGCGGTGATCACGGCGCTGTATCGAGCGCTGCACCAGCAGCAGGCCCTGGAGACGGAGCTGCTGATTACCCAAATCCGGGAGATGATTCCGCTGTCGGTGGCCCGGCGAGCGGATTTGGAACGGCTGCGGGCGATCGCCCAGACCAGCTTCGTCAGCGCCAGCTAGGCCAGCCCCGGCAGTCAAGCCCAGCGAAGACCCATGAACTCCCCATCCCCCCAATTTGGATGCTTTATTCCTTGGAAGTCCCTAAGGCGTTGCGGCTTGCAACTGGGTCAGCTTCAGCTTGAAGGCTCCCCCCTTGGCTTGGCCAAAACCCCGCACGCGCACGGTGTAGCTGCCATCTTGGGTATGCGCATGAACAGCAGTGAGTTGGTGCTGCCATCGGGGCCATCGTCATTTTCCCCCAGGGTCGCTCCGTTTTCCGACATCAGCACCACCACGGGGTCAAAATTGTCTGATGTGAGATCAATGGCAATCTGCGCTCCGGCCTTGAGCGAAATCACGTAGTCCCGCGCAAAGCTGCCCTGACCCATGGGAATGTCTTGGGTGGTGAGGCTGTCCTCGATCAGAATGCCGCTTTTGATCGGCAGCGGCTGGTAGAGGGTGGCTTTGGGTTCGGCCTGG
>JAAUQQ010000051.1 GCA_012032745.1 Synechococcales cyanobacterium RM1_1_8 | reverse complement strand
CCATGCTCTATTGGGCCAATGCCAAGCCCGGCTGGATTTTGCTGATGCTCTCTCCCATGCTCTCCGCAATTCTCTTCGGTATGGGCAGCGAAAAAAGCTGGTTCTGGCTGCCCTGGGCAAGCTGGCTGATCTTCATCGGCATCACGGCTTGGCGCAGCCTGCCCTGGCCCCGTTTGGGGGCCTTCGGGGCGGTGGCTCTCAATTCCATCATCGGCGGCTTGGGGGTCTGGGCTTGGGAGAACGTTCTGAAGCCCCACCAGCGCATCCGCTTGACGTCCTTCCTCGATCCAACCAAAGATCCCCTGGGCTCGGGCTATCACCTGATTCAATCCAGCATTGCTGTCGGCTCCGGCCAGCTCTGGGGTATGGGGCTCAACCGAGGCTCCCAGACCCAGCTAGAGTTCATTCCGGAGCAGCATACGGACTTTATTTTTTCGGCGGTGGGCGAAGAGATGGGCTTCGTGGGGTCGATCTTGGTTCTATTGCTCTTCTGGGTGGTCTGTCTGCGACTGTTGATCATTGCCCAAAATGCCAAGGATAACTTTGGGTCGCTGATTGCGATCGGGGTTCTGGCCATGGTGCTGTTCCAAACCTTTATCAATGTGGGCATGACCATTGGCGTCTCGCCGATAACGGGCATTCCCCTGCCTTGGTTGAGCTATGGGCGATTTGCCCTGCTGACCAATTTTATCGGCCTGGGTTTGGCCCAGTCCGTGGCGAACCATCGCCAGCGCTTCAAGTTTTAGCGAGCCTTTCGCTAATTTTTCCCTGAGGGGGTATCCCCACCTGCAGCCTTCGGCCCTCGCCTGGACCTGCTCTAGAAGAGTGGGTATGTTAGGACTGTTGCATCTTCACGCCGGGAGGGACATAGCTTGTCAAAGTGGTTACTGCCTTCGTTGACCGGCATTATGGCCAGGGCTGCTGCCCAGGATTCGGAATTTGCCGACTCCGGTGATGGGGATTTTCGTTTGGCCGCGAAGTTCCGGGAGCGGAGTTGCGGGGGCAAAGGCGGTTCTCCGGCTGCTGGTGAGGGCTCGGGTTCCAATAGCGATTCGGGTTCCAATAGCCATTCGGGTTCTCACAGCGATTCGGGTTCTCACATCCATTTCAGTGCCAAAGCCCCAGCCCAGCGCAAGCGCCCGCTGGCCAAGACGTCGCTGCCGCCGGAGCAAACGGAGCAGCAGTGGCGCAGCGCTGTGGCGACGCTCCAGGATCTGCTGGCCGATCAGATTGATCCCAACCAGCCCCAAACGACCCAGGCCGTCATTCTCTGCGGTCCCCTGCCCCTGATCAGCCGGGCCGATCTCTACCGCTCCATGGCCACCTGGCTGTTTGTCTCCGATGGCTTGGCCTCTACCTGTGGCTTGGCGCTCCAACTGCGGGGCAAGCAAACGGCGGCGGAGATTAAACCGGCCTGTCTGGTGTCGGTGCCCATTTTGGAGCAGGATAGCCTGGCCCAGGAACAGTTTTGCCTGGTGATTACCGCCGATTTTGGCATGGTCTTGGCCCTGGGAAAGGATGATTCCGGCGAGCAAGTCTTTCAGTTTTCCTGCGATCCAGCCGTGTTGAAACTCTGTTGGCAATCGCTGCTGCTACGGGTTCGCCTCAGCAATGCCCACTACGCCAAGCAGCTCGACCATCTGTTCGATCTGTTCGCTCCCCAGACGCCGGACTACCGCTGGATGAGTCGATTCACTCAGCGGATGATGCAGCATTTTGCGCTGATTTCTAGCGCGGCAACGGAGCAGCGATTGGTCAATTTGGTAGAGCGGGTGAAGACGCCCCTGGAAGCGGTCCAGGATGCAGCGGCGTCTTCAGCAACGGGGCTCCAGGGATTGGATGTGGAGCTGTTGCGGGCGATCGCCCATGAAGTCCGCACCCCCCTAGCCACGATTCGGACAATGGCGCGATCGCTACTGCGTCGCAAGGATCTCGATGCTCGCGCCACCCAGCGCCTGGAGAGCATCGACCAGGAATGCACCGAGCAAATCGATCGCTTTGGTCTGATTTTCAAAGCAGCGGAGCTAGAAACAGCCTCCCCCCAAGCGGCCCAACACCTGGCCGCCACCTCCCTCGACCAAATTTTCCGCGCGGCCTGCCCCGCTGGCAGAACCAGGCCCAGCGGCGCAATCTCTCCCTCGAACTTAAATGTCCGAAGCAGATGCCCCTGGTAGTCAGCGATCCAAACATGTTGGATCAGGCCCTCACTGGCTTGATGGACCGTTTCACCCGCCAGCTTCCGGCCCACAGCCACATCCAAGTCGAAGCCACCCTGGCGGGCGATCAGCTCAAGCTGCAATTTCAATCCCAACCGGATCCGAGCCGCAGCCCCCCCGCAGGTTCAGGGCGGCCTCCCCTGCGCAAGTCTTTGGGCAAACTACTGTCGCTCCAGCCAGAAACCGGCAGCCTCAGCCTCAACATGGATGTGACCAAGCATCTATTTCAGGTGCTCGGCGGCAAGCTCCAGGTCAAGGACGATCACCACAAGGGCGAAGTTCTGACGGTGTTTTTGCCCCTCCAACGGGCCGGAAGCCACACCGGGAAACCATTTTGAGCCTGATGCTCCCCGGCGGGAATGCCAACCCTCGGTGCCGAACTAACCCCCATGCGAATTCTGCTCATCCGCCACGCCCAGTCCCAGGGCAATGCCGCAGGCCGCATCCTGGGCGGCGATCGCCCAGTTTCCTCGGCCCACAGCCTGCCTAACAGCCTGCCTAACAGCCTGCCTAACAGCCTACCGAGCGCCCTGCCCAACGTCCAACCCAAAGCCACACTAGATCCCGAAGCCTGGGAACAGCTCACGGCCCGAGGCCATGACCAAGCTGCCGCCCTGGGGCGCTGGCTGGCCCACCAGCCCCAGGCCAGCCATCTTATGGCAGTCCCCTGGGTCGGGCTCGCCAAACCTGGCAGGTGGTGCAGCACCATTGCCCTGCCATCGCCCAGCAGCAGGTTTGTTGCGATCGCCACCTCTGTGAAATTGACCCCGGCATTTTGCGGGCCTGACCTGGCAGGAGGCCCAGCAGCGCTACCCCCAACTCTGCGCCCAGCTAGAGGCAACCCCGGATTGGCTGCCCATTCCCCAGGCGGAATCCCCCCGAGATAGCCGCCGCCGCGCCAGGGGCATCATCCAGCAATGGCTGGCGCAACACCGCCCCGCAGACTCCCTGTGGGTGATCAGCCACGGCGGGTTTTTGGCCCATTTGGTCAGTGAATTGCTGGGCTGCGATCGCACCTGGGGCTGTCAGATCTCCCACACAGGGCTATTCGAGTTTGAATTCGACTTGCAGCGATGGAATCAAGCAGAACAGAATCGTTTTAATACAGCCCTTTGGAAAATCAATCGGTTTAATAGCACTGAGCATCTCAACGAATGAGGGCCAGTCAGAGATATTTGAAAAGTCAGCCAGGCCGAGAAATGGCGGTACAATTCAATTGATGATACTGAGTTTTCCGTAGAGCCTGGAACGAATAGGCCTTGGAAATACGGACAAGGAGAGGTCTCAAATAGTTCCTCTATGATGAAGTTCGAAATTCTGAGTAGAAGACTCTGCTATCCAAGCATCAATTTTGCTAGGGAAGCATTCTAAATTGATTATTTTGAAGCAAAATAAATTTCAAAAATCCAATCTAAAGCCCTGTCTTTTCTACTCCCCCAAATAAACCAGGCAGCGAGTTTTACGCCCTGAACTTATCGCCAAAACCTTAGTTCAGATCGTTCGCACTCCCACAGCCCAATGCCAGTCAGCCAGACCAGGGGAGCCGACCTGGGCAGCAGTATAAAATGAGCCTTGCATCCGCTAGCCTCCTCTTCGAACCTAATTTTAGAATCTCCCAAATAACGAACTGGAGGGTCTGACCCCTCAAAAACTGAACCTTACAAATATGGTTTTATCTACCAGAAATTGTTATGACAATGCAGGATTATGGGTTAGATTGTTGATCAGCATCTGTGGCAATGATGAATGGTCGATTGCGATCGCTTAACGATACCAACGCTTAACGACACCAGCACCATGCCAACATCTACCTTTTCAATATCGCCTGGGGCGATCGTGCAGGACTCCAGCATTCTGAGACATTCAGTTCTGAGGCATTTTAGAGTCCTAGCCGGGGAGTCCCGGCCTAGGTTGGATTCCCCGAACCATCCCAAACATCCTGGGACGGCCCCTAGTAGTCTGGGGCGTAAGTTTGGCCCCCCTCACCCCAACCCCTCTCCCAGGAGGGGAGAGGGGCTCCGATCCGGCTCCCCTTCTCCCTTCATGGGAGAAGGGGTTGGGGGATGAGGGTGGCCTAGGCTAGTACAGAAACTTACGCCTCGCTGTACTAGGTCTTCAGCCCGGTTGCCAGATTTGCTAGGTCGCCAGATTTATTGGGCTATCAGAATCTAGCTGGCCAACTGGATTCCAAAACCCGGTTACGAGCCTAACTGCCCCTCCAGCGCCCTTTCCAGCCTGGGAACCAGCCGTTCGTGATCAAACTTTTGCCCCGTTAGGGCGGTCCATCAAAGAAGAGTGAGTGTTGAGCGTGAGTCAAAAGATTGGGGCACCGGCAGCGGGCACATACCCGCTTACTCGGGAGAAAAATCGAATTGACAGAGCCACGGTAGCTCCCCCAGACCCAGCAACCCGCCAAACCACTGAAGCGGAGGAAGCTGGGTTGACCCTGCCCGTGGTCGAAGTCTTCCATTCCGTCCAAGCAGAAGGGCATTGGGTCGGGACAAATGCCTACTTCATCCGCTTGGCAGGCTGCGACATCGGCTGTTCCTGGTGTGACACCAAAGTCTCCTGGAATGAGAAACACCACCCGCCTCGCTCCATCGCGACGCTGGTGGCTGGAGCCCTGGCTGCCAATCCCCAGTTTGTTGTCCTAACCGGTGGGGAACCCTTAATCCATGATTTGACAGCCCTCACTCGAATGCTCCATGCAGCGGGGCTCTCGATCCATCTGGAAACCTCCGGGGCCTATCCCCTCCGGGGCCGCTTTGATTGGATTACCCTATCTCCCAAGCGCAACCGCCCGCCCCAGCCCTCGATCTATGCCCTGGCGAACGAGCTCAAGGTGGTTGTGGCAGAGCCAGCGGACTTAGATTGGGCGACCCAACAGGCCCAGCAGGTTCCTGGGGAGGTGCTCAAATTCTTGCAGCCGGAGTGGTACACCGAGGACAGCAACCAGCTTGTCTTCAACCACGTTTTGGAACAGCCCCAGTGGCGGATTAGCTTACAGACCCACAAGTACCTCGGCATTCGTTAGTGATGCAGTCCTCTTTTGCACCCTATTCCCCTAGTACCAAGCCTCGCGCCATTGTTTTGCTGTCTGGTGGCCTAGATTCAGCCACCGCCGCTGCCCAGGCTGCTGCCGATGGCTTTGAGTTGATTGCCCTATCCTGCCGCTATGGCCAGCGCCACATTCGAGAAATTGGGGCAGCCCAAGCGCTGGCGAAACAGCTCGACTGCTTGGAGCACCACATTGTCGATGTCAATCTCAACCAGTGGGGGGGCTCTTCGCTGACCGATCTGCGCCAGTCTCTGCCCCTAGAGGGCGAGCTGTCGGAGACGGCCATTCCCTCAACCTACGTTCCGGGGCGCAATACGGTGTTCATTGCCCTGGCCCTGTCCTTGGCGGAGACCCGCCAGGCCACTGCGATCTACTTGGGCATCAATGCGGTGGACTATTCCGGCTATCCCGACTGTCGGCCTGATTATTTGGCCGCCTATCAGAAGTTGGCGAACCTGTCCTCCAAGGCGGCCCTAGAGGGAAAGGCTCCGGAATTGCGTGCTCCCTTGGTCTATGACTCTAAGGTTGATATCGTCCATCGGGCGATCGCCCTGGGCGTCCCCATTGAGAGCACCTGGTCTTGCTATGCAGGCCATGGGGAGCCCTGTGGTCGCTGTGATTCCTGCCGGATCCGCGATCGCGCCTTGATCCAAGCCGGATACCCCCAGCTCGCCACCGCCCTGGGCCGCAAATTTGCCGAGGCAGGTGAGCCAGGGACAGAACCCGCTTCCGAGTTCCACCGTACAGGCCAAGCGAACTTGACTGCTGGCTAGTTGGGCTGGCACCTAATCCCTATTCGGGCTAACCCCAATGGTTTTATTCAAACCAGTTGTTCTGTCCAAAGCAGTTATGGTGTTCAAACCAGCGCCAAACTGCTGGTTTTGAATCTCAGTTGATGTAACGGCAAAGCGGGTGGCGGGAATCGAACCCGCATCATCAGCTTGGAAGGCTGAGGTTTTACCACTAAACTACACCCGCCTGGAAGGGCCAAGGCTTTGGATTGCAGAGGTCACTCTGATCGCAAGGTTACTCTGATCGCAAGGAATTCCCTGGGGCAATCTTCTTCGTTAGCTAATCTAGCATAGTTGTGTTGGCCTGCCGGTGAAGATAGCTGGAAAACGCCATAGTCCTTTGGGGTCCAGGAACTGAGTCCCGAAACCTGAAGCTGAGCGGAACCCAAGAACTTTTATGGGCAGGGCTAGCCCCAGGTGCTATCATCTCAAGCCATCTGTGCCAGTGGGGTTTGGCGATCGCCCAGCGACGATGCCAACCGCCCAGGCTTGCACCAGATTTGCGCCAGACTTGCGATCGACATTGGGGGAACGAAAGGAAGCTATGAAACAGGTCTTACCGCTGCCAGGCCAGTTCACTCACCAACTCACTGAAACAGCCACCCATGCAGCTACCCATACAGGCATCCGTACAGGCAATCACACAGTCATAGACAGAGCGCTTCAGCGCCCAGAGCTGCTCATCCTGGGCGGCACAGTGGTTGCAAGCTGTGTGGTCTCCGGCGCAGCCCTGGCCGTGCTGTTCAGCCCCAACCTGGGCCAGCGATTAGCCTATGTTCCCCTGATTGATGAGAGCACCCTGAAAGCCAACCGTGGCACTGGCCTGGGCGATCAGCTCTTGGACCAAGTCGCCCGCGTCCTAGAAATCGACATTGTGGAAACCCAAGGCCCCGCCGTGGGAGCCCGCAACCGAGCGACTCCCGCCATGACCATTGTGGCCCAAGCGGATGAGCCGACGCTCATGCCAGAGACCACCCTCACCGTAGGCCTCAAGGCAGTCATGTTGGCCACGGGGGTCGGCCTGGGGGTGACCGGCATCCTGCGACTCTTGCCCGCGCTGCCCATCGGCCCCCAGCGGCGGCGTCCCCTGGTTGAACGGCTGGCTCCCTTGCCCCTGGATTCCCCCTTGGCTCCCCTGGATCCCCGTGCCACTGGGTCTGGAAGCGGCCGTCAGACGCTGATTCCTGGTGCCATGGCGGCCCTGTCCATGGCTGGGCCGATCTACACCAGCGCAGACACCAGCGCAGAGGCGCTGCTTTCAGGGGCTAGTGCCCCGCTTGCGGCGGCGGCGTCCAGCCTATCCGCCTCTAATGCATCTTCTAGGTCATCAACTCCTAGATCATCAACTTCTAGGTCACTAACTTCTAGATCATCAACGCCCAAACAATCAACTCGCTCTAGCCAGTCTAAATCTGTCAAAGGCTTCATCCAGCAATTCCAGCGGTCATTCCCATCGCGATCGCGCTCCCCACGGCCAGAGCTCCAGGGGCCCATTCTCCGCACCCAGCCCTCGACTCCAGCGATCGCCACAGGCCAGAGCCCCAAGCCGCCAGTCCCAAGCCGCAGCATTCCTGGTCAGGAACGGCAGAATCAGTCATCCCTGGTTCGAGACCACAGCCGTCAGCAACAATCAGCAACAGCCCCCAGCCCCGCAGCTCCTACCAGCCGCTTTGTCAGGGTCAGCACGGGAAGAACAGCCAGCCAGGCCGGGAAGCCACTGACCACGGTTCTGCTTCCCCAGATTCAGCCAGCCCCGGCCACGGCTGCTGGCCAGAATCCGGCTGCCAGCCAGCAGCCAGGATGGTTTGACCTAGAGGCATCCTTGGGGGTGCGCCATCAATATCCCCTGGCGGCCCTGGGGTAGCTGGTTGGCAGGGGGGCGGCAGAAGAAGGGCAGGAAGGCAAGGTATTTTCCGATCCCACAGCTCGAAGCCAGCAGAACCCGCTACTCGGCCCCCCCAGCGCTGCGCCGGCTCAGCGTCAGCCACTGTTCAATCAGGGCTTGGTTCCAGAACCAGTTTTGGGCAGTGTTGCGGCCTAACAGCTCTGGCTGCAAGGTTTGCGGAGCTTCAGCTTGAATCAACCGGTAGCCGTCGATCGCCGTTTTCAGCAAAGCACTCTGCTCCCCAGGGGCTTCTTGCAGGGCTCGGGTCTGGGCAATCAGAGCCAGGCCCGCTTTGGCATTGAGCAGGAGCTCGCGACCGGGGCTGCCAGACTCGGCCTGGCGGAGCTTGTTGCTGACGGTTTCCCAATGGTCCTGGGCGGAGGTTAGATCCCCCTTGGCATAGGCTGCAAATCCCAAGGCTGTGAGATATTTCCAATTCTCAGGCTCAGCCTTGAGGGCAAAACTCCAGTAGCGGTAGGCATCATCGAAGGTTCCCGCCGCCAGCGGCGCGGAGAATTGCTTTTGCCAGTTGAGACGCCCCAGCAAAAAGTTGATCTCGGGGGTGAGCTGTTCGGGCGTTGGAACGCCGAGGACAACTTCCGCACCCTCCAGGGCATTGTTGTCTAGCAAGGTCTGGGCGATCGCGCCGCTGCCGCTGGCTCGTTGCGTCTGAATGCGGAAACGCCATCGTCCACCAGGGCCGTCGTCTCAGCATAGTCGCGGGGGCTGAGGGGGGTCTCATCGACAACCTCCACCCCAGGGGTTGGGGCGACCCAGCGGGCAATGCCCCAACCCGTACCGCCCACGATGCCCACCGCTGCGATCGCCCCCAAGCCCAGCCAGATCGAGCGCCAGGACCGGCGGGGCTGGCCTGGGCGAGCGGAGGTCATGGGTGGCGCTGAGCCGCTGGCAGGAACAGCGCTGCCAGGAACGGAAGACGGGGGCGAGGCGATCGCGCCGCCCCGGTCAGGGGCACCAGCTACCAACTCCGCCGACGTCCTGGAGCCAGGTAAGACCAGGGCTGAATCGGCCACCGCTGGGGAAGCCAAGGGCAATGGAGAGGGGGCGCGATCGTCCAGGGTTGGAACCCAGCTCCCTTGGGATGCGGTCGTCCCGGAGCCTGCTCCGGCACCAGGCCCTGGGGCTTCCTCTGTCCAGAGCTGGGCGACCCCGGCATTGCCCAGCGGGCCTGGCGAACGCTCTCCCCTCCGGCCCTGGCCTAGGCCCTGGGACGGCGATTCTGGCTGATATCCTGGCGGGCCTCCTGGCGAACTGGAGGGCGGGCCAGAGGGCGCGATCGCTCCCTGGGCATCGCTCCAGGAGCGCACCAAGCGCCCTTCAAAATGGGTTTGGAGATAGAGAATCGGCAAGGCCCAATAGAGCTGGTTGGAGCCATAGCTGGAAATCAAGCCCTGGCGGGCGCGGCAGAGGCTGACATCCAAGGGATGCCCCAGGCGGATATTGCGGTAGAACAGGCGGCTGAGGGTGAGGGCAACCTGGTCTGGAATCCGCTCCGCCATGGCCAAGACGCTGGGGATACCCCGATGGATCAGGGCTTCGGCCAGGGTGCGCTCCCCTCGCAGGTCAAATTCATCACTGGTGGCGGCTTGGGTACTCAGGCAAGAATTGAACACCGCCAGCTTGATGCCGTTGTTGACCAAAAGGCCGGCTAAGTCGTCCCCATTCAGGCTCTCGGTCAGCCCCGTGGTGGCATTGACCAGCTCCAGTTTGCCCCCGGCTGGGCCGGGGCTGCTGTGGCCTGCAAAGTGAAACACCTGGTATTGGGCCTGTTCTAGCTTTTGGGTCAGGGCTTCGCGGCCCGGCTGTTCCAGCAGGGTGAGTTCAATCTGAGGCTGCTGGTCGGGGCGATCGCCACTGCGCTGCTGTTCCAATTCCTGCTGGAGCTGTAGGGCCTCCTGTTTCAACTCCAAATTGGCTTGGTCATCGGGGGCAGACAGGACCATCAAAATCCGCAGGGCACCGGGCAGGCTGGCCTCGGCCTGGTTGTGAAACTGGCTGTGGAACTGGGCCGGGGCAATGGTGCTATGGCCGCTGTGGTAGCGCGAAAAGACAATATCGGTGGCGGCGGCCAGGGGGCGATTGGCGGCATGGAGCACCTCCCAGGGCAGACGCGGTAGGCGATCGCCCTTCATGCCCAAACGCAGCCTCAGGGGGCGCTCATGGTTTTGGGCCACCCCCTGGGCCATGACCCAACTATCGCGAATTGTGCCCTGGAACAGCGCATCGTAAAGCTCCTGCCCCAACTGAACCAGGCTCGGCTCTGAAGCGGCATTGAGCCCGCTCTGGGAGGCGGCGGATAGCGTTTCGGAATTCAGGGGATTGAAGGTGATGATTTGGTAGTCGCTGCCCGGAGCGTAATCGTTCCCCGCGTTATCATCGCCATCCTCCAGGCCGCCACTTTCCAAACCGCCATCCCGCTGGCCAGTTCCAGGGAGTCGGCCCTGGGCGATCTGGGCCAGGCCGGTGGGGCGGCTATCGCGATTGATCAGCGCTGCCAAGGGCTCCGTAAACACCTGCTTGGCCTTGGCCAGCCAATCGTCCACAGGCCAGCTCACATGCTCCTCGGCCAGGGGCACGCCCGGCTCCATCCACTCCACCCGAACGAGATATTCGTCCAAGCGAACCGGCGTAATTGATAGATGAAACTCCTGCACCATGGCTTAACGCAAGCCCCCCCAGGGAAGACGGTAGACTGAAAACGGTAGACGGTCGAATCTTTCAAAGCATCCTCTTTTGCTGACTACGGTCCGGGCCCCGGCGACTCAGGATGAATTTGTGCCCAGTCTGGCATTTATTCGGACCTTTCCCCAACGGCTCTAACCCCCACGGAGGATGACCTTCGCCTCAACACCGGCAGGGGCCAGACCCAAGCCTCAAGCAGAAGTTTCAGGCGCTGCATTGATCTTGGCCAAGCTCGCTACCCGTAAAATATTTTTCTCGTGAAATATGTGTAAACACTTAAAAAGTTTTGGCCAAAACGTCAGCTAAAACTTCAGCCAATGTTTTGGCCAACTCCTTAGCCAGGCCAGGGATAGGATGGCCAGGGATAGGAAATCAGGGGCTAGGGAGCAGGCTGAAGATCGCGCCAGCGATCGCGAATTTGCCCAATCGTAAACAGCGACTCAAACGCCAACCCCTCCTGGGCATAGAGCTCAGCCCCGCCCTGCTGGCGATCCACCAGGGCAAGGATGCGATCGACGCCATAGCCAGCATCCCGCAGCCGCGTCACCGCCTGGAGGGCAGAATTACCCGTGGTCACCACATCTTCTAAGACCACCACCGGCGTCCCTGGTTCCAGCGTTAGTCCTTCAATGTAGGCCTGGGTGCCATGGCCCTTAGCGGCCTTGCGAATAATCAGGGGGGTGATGCGACGCCCCTCATAGAGCCCCACCGCGCTCACGGCACTGACCATGGGGTCCGCACCGAGGGTCAAGCCCGCCACTGCGGTCACATCCAGGGGGAGACTGGCCAACAGCAGCCGCCCCATGCCCACGGCCCCCTCGGGGTGAAGCGTCACCTGCTTACCATTGATGTAATAGGCACTGCGCTGGCCCGAGGAGAGTACAAAATCCCCCTCTCGGTAGGCCCGCTCACAAAACAGGTCCAGGAGCTGTTGGCGCAGGGTGGCCAGATCTGCGGTCAGCCAGGGGCTCGGCTCAGGATGGGTCATCTTAGTTGCAATTAAGTTTCAGTGCTAGGGTTGGGCATATTCTCTGGCCCAGGATAGGTCATTATCTGGAGGGTCGGTGAGTCTTGGCTGGGCGATCGCCCCCTTGGGCCATGCTGGGCGAAATGCCTAGGCCGCGCTATAAGAGGCTTGTCCGATGGTCACCCAGAAACGGTCAGCCATATGCGGTCACCCCTAAACTTGTCACTCTCAAGGATTGGATTGATGAATGTAAATCTTAAGTTGCTGCTGGGAGCACTGGTGCTAGCGGCCAGCAGCGCGGCCATGGCACCGGCCAGCGCCCAGCAATTTCCCAGCGAGGGCTCCTGGGCCGAAACCCTCGATGATGCCTTCAATGGCTCGGGCAACATCTATGACTCCCAGACCACCGTGGGCAATTTGCGCACTCTCTATGGCACGGGGTCGGGCCTGTTTCGCCGGGGAAACTATCCTGAGATTGCAATCGAGCGGGATTCTGAACAGATCGAGCGAGCCTATCGCACCATGATGTATCAACAGGTCGCCAGCGATCCTGACATTCGCGTGGTCGATCTGCCCAATCCCTTCGAAAGCTCTCTGCTGGTGGAGCCTTCGATCTTCTCCCGCCAGTCTGCTGGTACGGAGTTGGTCAATGAGCGATCGCCCTTTTAGCTACTAGGCGGGAAGCCCCGCGCTCTCCCGAAGGGGAGCGTCGGGATGAGAGCCAGGGCACTGAGGGGGTTCGATGCCCCCGAAGTGCCCAAAACAGGAGAGTATCATCAGAAAAGTGGGCCTGGGGCATCGGCTCACTATAAAACGCGAATCTGGGGCAACCCGGAGGAGAAGCCCGCGCCGTACCGCCTAAGCGGTCGGCGTCGGGAGTATGTCACAAAAATCCAGGGTACAGGAGTTGAACCTGTCTAAGGCGAATTATGAGTTCGCTGCCTCAACCGCTCGGCCAACCCTGGCTAGGGTTAAATCAATTGTAGAATTACCTGAGCCCCGCCTCAGCAGATTTAGGGTTCCCAGGACAGACAAGACCCCAGGACAGACAAGACCCCAGGGCAGATTAGTTCCAGAGCAGATTAGATACAGCTTAGCTCAGTTGCGCAGCATCTCCGTAGTAGGCTTTAAGCCCTGCCCCTAGAAATAGTCCCTCCCTTCCCGCCCCCATGTCCCGTTGTTACCTTCAACGTTACCTTCAACTCCTGCCTCCCCTCTGCCATGAGCGCCAAGCCCACGCCTAAGTCCACCGCCAAGTCCGTGCCTGCCCAGAGCGTGCGCCTGCGTGTCTCCCTGCTCTACACGCTCTCCATGCTGTTCTTGATGATCATCGCCAGCCTCATCGGCATGACCCTGGGCTCCGGGCTGGGCAGCGATGCCCTCAAGGGCGTGACCCAACCGGATTTTGGCCTCAGCAGCCGCACGACGACCCAGGGTGAGCAGGCCGATGAACCCGAGCCCGGCCAGGATGTGGCCTTTCTCTCGGAATCCGAAGTCTTGACCCAGGTGAAGGAGCGCATGGCCAATAAAGGCCAGACTCCCGCCCAGCCAACAGCCTCCCCTGACACTGCAACCGCCGCTGAAGGCGACGCAGGCGATGGCACGCCGGAGGAGACGCCCGACAAACCGGCTCCCCAGGTGGGGTTCCCCATTGTCAGCAAGGATGGCGGCGTGTTGATGGAAGTAGTGGGGGTCCAGCCCGACAACGGCTCGCTGGTCCTAGATGTGAATTTGCGCAATGAGGGCACCAAGCCGGTTCGCTTCCTATACAGCTTTTTGGATGTCATGGACGATCAGAATCGCCCCTTAAGCGCCACTGCGGAAGGGCTACCGGGGGAAATCCAGCCCCTGAGCGATACCTTTTCCGGGCAGATTCGCATCCCCCAAGCCTTGGTAGAAGGCATTGAGAGCCTATCAGTCTCCCTGACGGACTATCCCGATCAGAAGCTCAAGCTGCAACTGTCGGGAATCCCTGTGCTGCAAAATGTGGATTAGGCCTAATCTGCAAAGCCCCACTTTCGGGGGAGCGGCTTGCTCTGCTCGACCCCTGGCCCTGGGGCGTGGCCCATGGATCTGCTCAATCTAGTCGATCTGCTCAATTTAGGATCTGCTCAACCTAAGAGATGCAAAGCCTTTTGACCTGGGGGGAAAGCGGCCAGCGATTGTTGATCGTGTTGGGGCTCATTGCCCTGAACGCATTTTTTGTGGCGACGGAGTTCGCAGTGGTCTCGGTGCGGCGATCGCGCATGGGCCAGCTCGCCACCGAAGGCGATGCCTCGGCCCGCACCGTCCAAAAGCTTCAACACCGCATCACCCGCCTCCTCTCCACCACCCAGCTCGGCATTACCCTCTCCAGCCTGGCCCTGGGCTGGATTGGTGAAAGCACCATCGGCCAAGTCGTCCGCCAGGGGTTGCACCACCTGCCAGAGCAACTATTTCCCGGCGGGGCAGACCAGCGGGCTGCCCTGGTCCACGGGATCGCCCTGCCCATCGCCTTCCTCAGCATCGCCTACCTCCAGATTGTCCTGGGGGAACTGTGCCCCAAAGCGGTGGCGCTGATGTATCCCGAGCAGCTCGCTCGCCTGCTAGCTCCCTTCGGCTGGACGATCGCGCGGGTCTTCTCCCCCATCATTGCCCTGCTGGATCTCTCCACCCAGCTATTCCTAGGCTGGTTTGGCATCCCCTACGGCAACCTACCCAGCCTGGGCCAAGTCACCGCCCAGGAGCTCCAGTTCATCATTGAAACCGCCAGCGAATCCGGCCTCCAAACCCAGGAGCGCCAGTTGCTGAGCAATGTGTTTGAATTCTCCACGGTTTCCGCAGGAGAGGTGATGGTGCCCCGAGCCCAGATGGCGACATTGCCCCAATCTGCGGTGTTTGCAGACCTCCTGGCAGCCATGGCCGCCAGCGGCCACAGCATCTATCCCGTAATTGCCGATTCCTTAGACGAGGTGCTAGGCATTTTGGATTTTCGCGCCCTCGCCGTGCCCCTGGGCCAAAACTGGCTCCAGCTCGATACGCCCCTAGCGCCTTGGATCAGCGATGTTCAGTTTGTGTCAGAGTCCATGGCCCTGCAAGAGCTGCTGGGGTTGATGCAGCGGGCGGGCCAGGGGGTGGCGATCGTCGTGGATGAGTATGGCGGAACAGCGGGCTTAGTGACGCTGATGGATCTGATGGAGGAAGTCTTTGATGGAGCTGCCCACCGCAGCGCCGTCAGCGATCCTCGGTTTAAGCGCCTGGATGAGCAGACCTACCAAATTCAAGCCCAGGTCGATTTGGCGGAGGTGAATGACTACCTCACGCTGGATTTACCGCTCTCAGATAGCTACACCACCCTGGGCGGCTTCTTGATTCATCTCTTACAGCAGGTGCCGGTCAGCGGCGATCAGTGTCAGTACAAGGCTTTGCACTTCACCGTGATTTCCACGGATGGGCCGCGCCTCCAGTGGATTCAGCTAACTCAGCAGCCGGAGGAGGGCGCGATCCGGCTGCTCGAACGGTAGATCGAAGCCTAGGGGGGAGCAAACGGGAATAGATAACGGGGAACAGGCAAACGGGGAACAGACAAACAATAGTACGAGAGAAAAAGCAACAGGAAGGGACCAGCGCTTCCCGCCGCAGGCATCCCAAAACGCGCGATCCAGCGACTGTGCAGGATTTTTCACTGGACCGTTGGAATTCTTTGTAAAACGAGACATCGTGTTAGTATCTGTGTGTTTTAACGATTTCGTTACAGAGTTTCGAGTAGCAAACATAACAATTAAATTCACTGAGAAGTTTTTGTTATGAAAGCTACCCAGATGGTTTGAGGAGTATCGAGGAATAAAACCGCATGTCCCAGAGACAAGCAGCATCTAATGGGCAGCGCCAGCTCGCTGCGCCCGTCCGTATTGGTGTTATCGGGGTTGGCAATATGGGGCAGCACCACACGCGTGTGCTGAGCCTGTTGAAGGATGTGGAGCTTGTTGGACTGTCGGATGTCTCCGTGGAGCGAGGCCTGGAGACTGCCGCCAAGTACAGCATTCGTTTTTTCGAGAATTATTCAGATCTCCTGCCCCACGTGGATGCGGTTTGCATTGCTGTGCCGACACGCCACCACTACACCGTCGGCATGGCCTGTTTAGAGGCCGGGGTGCATGTGCTGATTGAGAAGCCCATTGCGGCCAATATCCATGAGGCCGAACTGTTGGTGAATGCCGCTGCGGAGCAAAAATGCATCCTCCAGGTGGGCCACATTGAGCGCTTCAATCCCGCCTTTCAGGAATTGGAGAAGGTGCTGCGCACCGAAGAAATTTTGGCCCTGGAGGCCCACCGTCTCAGTCCCCATGCGGATCGGGCCAATGATGTCTCGGTGGTGTTGGATCTGATGATCCATGACATTGATTTGATGTTGGAGCTGGCCCAGTCCAATATTATTCATATGACGGCCAGCGGCAGCCGGGGATCAAAGTCGGGCAATTTGGACTATGTGACCGCGACCCTGGGCTTTGCCAATGGCATTGTGGCGACGCTGACGGCCAGCAAGGTGACCCACCGGAAAATTCGGCGGATCTCAGCCCATTGCAAGCGCTCGTTTACGGAGGCAGATTTCCTTAACAACGATATTTTGATACACCGTCAGCTCCAAGACAACTATCCTGCTGCCTATGGCAAGGTGTTGTACCGCCAGGATGGCTTGATTGAGCGGGTGCATACGCGCAATACGGAGCCGCTCCACGCGGAGCTGGAACATTTTGTTAGCTGTGTGCGCGGTGGGGATAAGCCGTCGGTGGGGGGGGAGCAGGCGCTTAAGGCCCTGCGTTTGGCGACTTCGATTGAAAAAATGGCCCTGAGTGGCGCGGTCTGGCAGGAGGAGAATGTGGATGAGGAGCTGGCGGCGGTGATTGCGGCGGTGAAGTAGGGCTTAGGGGGTGAGTTTGTCGGCGATCGCCCCGCTTACCAGTTGATTCCCCGCTAGGCTGAGGTGGATGTGGTCGTAGTAGAGCCCCAGGGGTTCGGGCTGGCGATCAAAAATCGGCAGGAAATCCACAAAGGCGATCCCCTGGGCGGTCACGAAGTTGTGAAGGCGCTGGCGTTCGCGGATTTCATAGTCACGGGGGCCGCCCTGGCTGGCCAGCTCGCGCTTGAGTGGCGTCATGGCTAACAAGAACTGGGCCTGGTGGGTTTGGGCGATCGCCTGGATCTCGGCGATCGCCTGGAGGTTGCGGGCCGTGCGATCGCCCGCTTCGTCGCGGGCAGCAATCACGCGGGGATCGGCCTGGCCTTTGAAGATGTAGCGGCCCAAGACTTCAGCCCAGGCCGAGGCGGGCTTGCGGTTGGGGTAGTTGCGATCGCGCCCCACGGGCACCGCAGTAGGGGCGACGGCAAACAGATCATCGGTGTTGATCACCAGAACCAACGCTTCGCTGCCAAAGGTGCCGAACCGCTGGAGATAGGCCAATTCATTGCGCGGTCCCCAGGAGTTGGCCGAGGCATTGAGGGTTTCAAAGCGCTGGCTGGGCTGGCGCTGGGCCATCTGCTGGCTCAGCAGTTCAGACAGGATATCGCCTTGATCGGTCCACCAGCCGCCGTTGACGATGGAATCGCCAATTAAAAATAAGCGGTGCAGGTTTCCCTCGGGCTGGGGCGAAATCTCATCGGCCCGCATGGAATAGCGGTTGATCTGAATGCGGTTACCGAAGCGCCGGGTGCTTTGGCTGGGCTGGAGCAGGTAGCCGATCTGGTCGTCTCCCTGGTAGAGGGGCGGGTTGCCGAAGCCGAAGCCAAAGCGCAGGACGAGTTCAGCGATCAGCAGCAGGCCGAGGATGGCGGCGCTGAGCAGGAGCAGGGGTTTGACCATGGGGCCGGTGTTTGGGGGGCTGGTTCCCCTAGAATGCCCAGCAGGGGAACCCATAGGCCCAGGAGACAGCCAGAAGTCGCCTCGCGATGGGAAGACGACTCATGCCTGACTGCGATACCAGCGGGCCAGGCGCGCTGGGGCAATGCCCACACCATAGCCCAATAGCACCAGTTGATTGATCAACGTGGTTTTGCCAACGCCCAGACGCTTCCAGCGTCGCCCGGAGGTGACCACGGCGGCGGGGGGCGATCGCCACCCGCCCCCGCCGCTGGAGTCGCCGCACCAGCTCCAGATCTTCCAGAATCGGCAGGTCGGCAAAGCCACCCACCTGCTCGAACAGCTCCCGTCGCAGAAATAAGCCTTGATCCCCGTAGGGCAGGCCGAGGTGGCGCGATCGCTGCTGCACGCCCCATTCCACCGCCCGCAAGGCCGCCCCTTCTCCTTGAATGTGCAGCTCAAAGGCTCCCGCTACGGTGCCGGGCTGGGCCAGGGTTTGGAGAACCAGGCTGGGAAACTGTTGGGGCAGTTGGGTGTCGCCGTGGAGGAAGAGCAAACTCTCACCCTGGGCGATCGCCGCCCCTTGGTTCATTTGCTGGGCGCGGC
>JAAUQQ010000050.1 GCA_012032745.1 Synechococcales cyanobacterium RM1_1_8 | reverse complement strand
CTTGCCACTGCCGAGGGGGCCAACGCAGGTGGAGACCAATAAAATCTTGAGCGGTGAGGTCTGGGGCAATGAGGTCTGGGGCAGTAAGGCCTTGGGCAGTGAGGTCATGGCGGCTAGGAATAGAAGCTGGAGATCACGGAGCTTATACCGGCTGACAGCAGGGGCAAAAATAGGCGCGACGCCCGGCCAGGATTACTTTCTCAATGGTTGTGCCACAAACATGGCAGGATTGCCCAGCCCGACCAAAGACCCAGTGGCGGTAGTTTCGCCGGGTCCAGCCCTGGGCCTTGAGTGCAGCGGCGATCGCCAAATCATTGGTAATCCCCCCCGTTTGATACGACTGACGCGCCAGGGCGATCGCCCCCTTCCCCAGGGCTTCTAGCTGGGCTTCGCTGCAATCCATTGGCCGCCAGTTGGGATAGACCCGTGCAAAAAAGGCGACCTCGCTGCGCAGATAATTGCCCAGACCGGCCAAGAAGTGTTGATCGAGCAGCAGTCCCGCTAGGCGACGGCGGTGAAAGCGATCGCCCTTCACCTGGGCCAGAACCTCCGCCTCCGAAGTTTGGGGATTGACCACATCAGGCCCCAGCTTGCTCAAAAACGGATGGGCTGCCACCTCCTCCGGCCAGAGAACTTCGATCTCTGAGGCACTGTAGAGCAGGGCGGAAGACTTGGCGGTGTGGATGGCCAAGCGCAACTGTCGCTTCGTTTCTGGATAGTTGGGGAGATCATTCTGGAGCCTGCGCACCATCCAGACGCCATAGAGCTGGTTGTGCGTATAAATGCTCAATCCGCCGTTGAACTGGATCAGCAGCGCCTTGCCGTAGGGTTCGACCGCTGCGATCGTCTGGGGCTGTAGCAGGGATTCATAGCCCTTGAGGTGGTCAAAGGCAAAAAATATATCCGTCAGGGGCTGGTGAACGATGGCCTTGGCAATTTTATCGGCGGCACGGCGAATTTCAGGGCCTTCGGGCATGGGACTTGGAGAACTAGAATTGGAGAACTGGGATTGGGCTCGGGCTGGGGTGGCACTGACAGGATCTTACTCTGTGCTTCCATCACCAGGCTGGCCTCCATCCTCCCCTCAGATAAAACAATGGCCAAATCCAAAGACCCCAACAACCTCAGCGGCGAAGCCCTGATCAAAGAAACCAACCGCCGCATCCGCGTGGCCATGGCCTACTGGAAAGCCCACAACAACCGCGCCTGCCGAGGCGAACGGGAAAAAGCCCTCACCCTCTACAACCAGCTCACCCCAGACCAAAAAAACAAAATCCCCCAACAACTCCGCATCTGGCTCCGCTACCGCAGCGAAAATACTTCGACGACCACCGCACCCGCCCAAATCCCCAGAAACCAACGGCCCCTCAACCCATCAAACAACAACCCAACCAACGCAGCCCCCAACCCTAACGGTCTCCAACAGAGACGGAGCAATACCGCCTTCCTCTGAAAATGGCCCAAAACGTTGCAAAAATAACCAAATTTTGGACAAAACACCAACAGGTGTAAGCGATCATTAAGTTGCTTAACGAACAGCCCCGCAACCGATGTAGCTCTTAACATTCCAACACCCCCCCCAGGGGGATCTGTGGCAGACTGAAAACAACTTCGACCGCTCGGCGGCGATCGCCCCCCTTTAGTTTGTCCCCAGCCTTGAGAGATTGTATGGTTACCACCAGTCGTCCTGTTCAAACCCACACCCACTCAGATCAGCATCAGCCCCAGGTCAGCGACAAAGTTGCCGTCCTACTCATGGGCTACGGCGAAGTCGAAAGCTACGACGACTTTGCCAACTACAACGAACAGGCACTGAACCTGCTGACTGCCAAATTTGCCCCCGTGCCCCTCTGGCTCTACCCGCCTTTGGCCAAGCTGCTCGCCATTTTTGACCTGCACGAATGGAGCCACCAGCACGGCAACTTCGTCTCCCCCCACAACGCCATCTTCGAAGCCCAGCGCGCTGGCATCGAACAGAACCTCCAGGCCAAATGGGGCGAAAAAGTCAAAGTCTTCAAAGCCTTCAACTTCTGTGCCCCCCACCTGCCGGAGCAAGTCTTGGCCCAGGTCAAGGCCGAAGGCTACAGCAAAATCCTGATTTATCCTCTCCTGGTGGTGGACTCCATTTTCACCAGCGGCATCGCCGTCGAGCAGGTCAACAACGCCCTCACCAAGCTCGCCGACAAAGCCGATCTCAGCCGAGAGCACTGGGTCAAGGGCATCCGCTACATTCCCTCCTTTTTCGATCGCCCCGACTACATTAAGTTGCTGGCCCAACAGGTGATCGACAACGTCGAGCAAAAGCTAGCCGTGGCCCACCTGCCCTCCCAGACCGGCATCCTGCTGATGAACCATGGCTGCCCCCACAAGGCCAAGGGCTTCACCTCCGGCATCGACGAAAGCCAGCAGATGTTTGAGCTGGTGCGCAAAGAGCTGATGTACCGCTACCCGCTGATCAGCATTGGCTGGCTCAACCACGACACGCCGATGATTGAATGGACCCAGCCCGATGTCACCACCGCTTCCAAGAACCTAATCGATCTCGGTGCCACGGCCCTGGTCTACATGCCCATCGGCTTCGCCACCGAGAACCACGAGACCCTGCTGGATGTGGACCACATCATCGGCAGCCTGCGCAAAAAGCGGCCCGATGTCACCTACCTGCGCTTGGACTGCGTCAACGATACGCCGGAGTTCACCGCCATGGCGGCGCGCTGGGCCGAGCCACTGATCCAGGAGCTGCTGGAAGAAGCGGACATGATGGTGCAGCCCAGTCTGGCGGAGGAAGTGCGAGGGCGCATCGCCCAGGAAGTGCACCAGCACGATGGCCACCACGGCCATGGCGAACAGAGTGGCCATAATCACCACGGCCACGGGCATGATGACCACGGCAACCACAATCATCACGGCCACGACCACCACGACCACGGCCACCACGACCATTAACCCGTAGGGGTCGTTTCTGTGCAGCAAAACGCGCCAAACCCAAGCACCGCCTAGACCGCAAAACGCACCCAAGCCCAGGTATTATGCTCGGGCTTGGGTGCGTTGCTTGTTGGGACAATGCATCCCATGGGCTGTTACAGACCCTTGCGATCGCCTGCCCATTTCCCAAGTCAAGCCCTAGGATATTGCTATCGTCGGAGCCCTGGCTCTAGGGCTCGCCCCTGCTTCGGTTGAAATTCACCATGACGCCTGCCCAACAAGCCCTGATCCAAGAAGCCCTGGCGATCGCCCCCAACGTCACCCTGGGCGAAGCCTACCGCCATGTCAGCGCCTCGGCGGTGCTCGAAGATTTTTCCCGTCGCCTGGAGCCGCTGGATCTCAGCCATGGCTCGCCCAGCCTGGCAGCGCTCAAGGCCCTGGCGGGGAACGGCCAGCCCAGCGAGGCAGATTGGCGTCGATTTTTGGCGCTCTGTAAGTTGATTGTGCGGGTGCAGAAAACCCGCGATCGCCTCAGCAAAGACCACTGGCTCACCCAGCGCCAGGCTGCCCAGGCGAGGCGCTCATAAGGCCCCCTAAAAAACCAGAAACCCAGGCAACAGCCCCAAATCCATCGGCGCAGGCACCATCGGCCCCCGAGAATCGAGAAACTGAACCAAGAGGAGATAGGCAATCGCCAACCCCAGCGAAATCACCCCCGTAACCACCGCCACAACCTTAGAGCGATCCATCTCCGAGCCCTCAGCCCACAACCCCCTCACTCTGCCACAGGCCAGCGGCGAGGGACAACTTGATCTGCGGAAGGACGGTAGCTGAGACAAGCCGGTGACCCAAGCAAGCCGGTGACCCAAGCAAGCCGGTGACCCAAGCAAGCCGCCGCTGGGGCCAGCGATCGCCCAGACAAGAAGCCACCGCAATGGAGTACCTTAATCTCTGGAATCTCTGTATTTCTCTCGGAAATTCTGTATTTTAACTGCCATGGATGCCTCGCCCGCCGCCCCCATCGTTCAGGTCGAAGGCCTGTGCAAAACCTACCGCACCGGCTTCTGGATGAACCGCCGTATCCAGTCCCTCCAGGGCGTTTCCCTCAGCGTCCAGCCCGGCGAAACCTTTGGCCTGCTCGGCCCCAACGGCGCGGGCAAAACCACCCTGCTCAAGCTCTTGCTGGGAATTCTGCGGCCCACGGGGGGCCGGGGGCAAATCCTGGGCCAGCCCCTGGGCCACCAACCCAGCCGCCAGCGCCTGGGCTACCTGCCCGAAAACGCTGACCTCCACGACTATTTAACCGGCTGGGAGTTTCTCCAGTTTTCCGCCGGGCTATGTCAAATTCCAGGCAAGGTCCAGCGCCAGCGCATTCCCGAGCTGCTGAACCTGGTCGGGCTCGATCCCCGCATCGCCCGTAAGAAGCAGATGCGCCAATATTCCAAGGGCATGCGCCAGCGGGTGGCCATGGCCCAGGCCCTCATTAACGATCCGGATCTGGTGTTTTTGGATGAACCGATGTCAGGCTTGGATCCCCTAGGGCGGGTGCAGGTGCGGCAGATCATTGAGCGGCTCAAGGCCCAGGGCAAGACGATTTTTTTTAATAGCCATGTTTTGGGGGATGTGGAGCAGATCTGCGATCGCGTCGCCATCCTTGCCCAGGGCCAACTCCGCTGCATGGGCTCCCTGGATGAGCTGCTGGGAGAAGCGGACCACTACCGCGTCCTGGGGCGGGGCGGCGACCTGGCCCTGCTCAACCAATGGCTGACCCAGTTCGAAGCCCATGCCAACCAATGGAGCGGCAGCCTCCAACGGGATCCCAGGGACTTCCTCTCCAGCCTTCAGCTCATGGGCGGCGAGCTGATCAGCCTCAGCCGGGCTCGCCCCTCCCTAGAAGAATTTTTTGTCGATCAGCTTGCCCCTGGGGGGGATAACGCTGCTGCAGATTCAGTCCATTCTTGATGAGATTCTTCGCTGTTTTTCTCTGATTGCGCCATTTTCTGTGATGGGGGCGGAGCGGCCAGGCTTGAAAAGCCATGGGGTTTATCCATGGCTTGGGCAAGCACCATAGACATGGCTCTATCTTTGGCGGTAAGGTCACTAAAGCTCCAGAGCATCAAAGCCCAAGACCGCTCGCCGCCCCCGGAGAATCGTCCCAGGAGAAACGCCTTGAAACCGGTTACCTTGCATCAACTGCGGGTGTTTGAAGCTGCCGCCCGGCATAACAGCTTCACCCGCGCTGCCGAAGAGCTGTACCTGACCCAGCCCACGGTGTCCATCCAAGTCAAGCAGCTCACCAAGGCTGTGGGGATGCCCCTGTTCGAGCAGGTGGGCAAAAAGCTGTTTCTCACAGATGCGGGCAAGGAGCTTTACTCCGCCAGCAAGGATGTGTTTGAGCGTCTGTCCCAGCTCGAAATGACCGTGGCCGATCTCCAGGGCATGAAGCAGGGCTCCCTCTGCCTGGCGGTGATCACCACGGCGAAGTATTTTGTGCCACGCCTGCTGGGCTCCTTCTGCAAGCAATATCCCGGCATTAAGATCTCCCTCAAGGTGACCAACCATGAGCGGTTGATTGAGCGGCTGAATGGCAACCTGGATGACCTCTACATTCTCAGCCGTCCCCCGGTGAGCGATGACATCAAGGTGCAGCCATTCCTGGACAATCCCCTGGTGGTGTTGGCCCCCGCTGAGCACCCTTTGGCCGGACAGCAGAATATCTCCCTCCAGCGCCTGGCGGAGGAACCCTTCATCATGCGGGAAAAGGGCTCGGGCACCCGCGAAGCAGCGGAGCAGTTGTTTGCCGAGCGGGGGGTGAATATGGATGTGAAGCTGGATCTGGGCAGCAATGAGGCGATTAAGGAGGCGATCGTCGGCGGGCTAGGGGTTTCGGTGCTGTCCTACCACACCCTGACATCCCTGGGGGAAACGCCTCGCTTGGCGGTTTTAGATGTTGAGGGGTTCCCGATCCATCGCCAGTGGCACATTATCTATCCCCAGGGCAAGCAGCTTTCGGTGGTGGCTAATACGTTTCTGGATTTTCTGCTGGCGGAGAGTCGGCAGTTGGCGGAGAGTATCCATTTGCCTAAGGCGGCGGGGCAGGGGTGATTGGGAGGTGGGGCGATCGCAGTTCACCGCTTAACTTGCCCCAGGGCGATCAGAGCTATGGGCGATCGCTGCCATAGCGATCGGTGGCGGCAATTAAGGCACTGCGAATCCCTGGCTCTGACATCGAATGGCCCGCGTTGGCGATGATTTGCAACTCAGCCTCAGGCCAGGCTCGGTGCAGTTCCCAGGCGGAGGTCATCGGGCAGACGACATCGTAGCGACCCTGGACAATCACCGCTGGAATGTGGCGAATGCGGCCCAGGTTGCGCAAGAGCTGATCGTCCTGGTCAAAAAAACCGCCGTTGATGAAGTAATGGCATTCGATGCGGGCAAAGGCCACGGCAAACTCATCCTGGCCGGTCTCCGCAATTAGGCTCGGATCCGGGATCAGCTTGCTGGTGCTGCCCTCCCACATCGACCAAGCCCGCGCTGCCTCCAGGCGAATCTTGGGATCATGGCTGGTGAGGCGCTTGTGGTAGGCGGCGACGAGATCGCTGCGCTCCTCCAGGGGAATCGGCTTGAGATACTGCTCCCAGGCATCGGGGAACAGGTAGCTGGCTCCCTCTTGGTAGAACCAGGAAATTTCTTTTTTGCGCAACATGAAAATGCCCCGCAGAATCAGGGCGGTGCAGCGCTGGGGGTGAGTCTGGGCATAGGCCAGGGCCAGGGTGCTGCCCCAACTGCCGCCGAACACCGTCCATTGTTCAATGCCTAGGGTTTGGCGCAGGGCTTCGATGTCGCTGACTAGATGCCAGGTGGTGTTGTCCCGCAGCTCGGCATGGGGGGTGCTGCGACCGCAGCCGCGCTGGTCGAAGAGAATCACCCGCCAGCGGCTGGGGTCGAAGTATTGGCGATAGGCTTTTTGGAGGCCGCCGCCGGGGCCGCCGTGGAGAAAGACTACGGGCTTGCCGTTGGGGTTGCCACATTCTTCAAAGTAGATGCTGTGTAGGTCAGAGACGGGCAATATGCCCTGGCGGTGGGGGTCGAGGGGGAAGTAGAGGGGGCGCAGGGTCATGGTGGCTAGGGCAAGGAATGCAGGGTTGAGCCGGGCTGGGGGATGCCTAACATGGGGGCAGTCAGGTCTGTTTTCAGCCTCGCCCCCTTGCAGAGCCTGAAGGGAAACAGTACAGTTGATCCCGCTAAAATTGAGCTGGCGCTTCGAGGCATTTTGTCTGGATCAGCCGTTCTGTCTGTATCAGCCGTTCTGTCTGGATCAGCCGTTCTGTCTGTATCAGCTATTCTCTCCCTATCAGCTATTCTCTCCCCATTATGATCAAACTTTACGGTGGTCAATTCAGCCGCGCTTCCATTGTCCATTGGTATTTGGAAGAACTGGGCCTGGACTACGAATTCATTCGCTTGGACATGCAGGCTGGGGAGCATCGCCAGGCTGCTTTCACCCAGGTGAACCCCTTTGGCAAGGTGCCGGGCTTGGAAGATGGGGAGCTGAAGCTGTGGGAGTCGGGGGCGATCTTGCTGTATTTGGCCCAGACCTATGGGGAGCTGAAGCGGGCGGAGGGTGCGGTAAACGGTGAGTCAGACGGTGGGTCAGACGGTGGGTCGGCAGAGATTGCGGCGATCGCGATCGCCAACCAATGGATTCTCTTCGCCAATGCCACCCTCGGCCCCGGCGTGTTTGTGGAGACCAGTCGGGAGAAGGAATTTCCCCGTTTGATGACCACACTCAACGGCCTGCTATCCCAGCAGGACTACATCACGGGCAGCCGTTTCACCGTCGCGGATGTGGCTCTAGGCTCGATGCTGGGCTACATTCCCATGATGCTCAAAATTGGCTTCGAGGACTACCCAGCGGTGGCGGCCTACGTCCAGCGGCTTTCCCAGCGCGAGGCTTTTGTCAAGACCATTGGCAACCGCTAACGGTTCGCCGGGTTCACCAGGTTTGGCCACCACCTGGTCCCCAGCCGCTTGTTTCAAGCCAGATTCCAACGTCATTGCTGTCCTACTACGGCCACTGCATCTCCTATGCTCCCCCCTTCTGCTCGCTGGCAGGCGATCGCCCTTGCAGGTCAAAACGCCTGGTGGCGTTACCTCTTGGGTGTGGTCATTTGTGCTGGGCTGGCCCCTATATTGGGCAGCATTGCCGCTATCTTGTTTGCGATCGCCTGGCTCACTCTCCAGGGCCGTTCGCTCAGCAACATCTGGCAAGGCGAGGGCGAGATGTTTGCAGAGGCTTCGATCGCCAACTTCATTGCGCTCAACCTGCCCTTCATTGGCGTGCTCTGTGGCCTGGTGCTGACCCTGCGATTTCTCCACCGCCGACCCTGGCGGGGTCTGGTGGGGATTGGACCTTTGCGCTGGCAACTGTTCTTTTCTGCCTTTGGCCTGTGGCTCGCCATCATTGCTGGGGTGAGTGCCCTGTCCTATGGGGCTGCGCCCGATGAGTTTGAGCTGACCTTTCGCTGGGGGCAGTGGCTGCCCCTGGCGCTGGTGGCCCTGCCGCTGACGTTTTTGCAGGTGGCCGCTGAGGAGCTCTTTTTTCGGGGCTATTTGCTTCAGGGCTTGGGCTTGCTGATCCGCTCTAGGATGGTACTGGCGGCGATCGCGGCGCTGCCCTTTGCCCTGGTGCATTTTGCCAACCCGGAGATGCAGCGGGGGCTGGGCTGGATGGCGCTCTATTATTTTGCCTTTGGTTGGGTTGCCAACTGGCTGACGCTGAAGTGCGATCGCCTGGAACCTGCCCTGGGCTTTCACTTAGCTAATAACTATTTTGGCATTTTAGTGGTCAGCAGCCGGGATTCAGTGTTGCCTGCTCCCTCTATTTTTACCGTCGATGCGGATTCGGGCAGTGCGATGGTGATGGTGCTGATATTTTTGGCGGAAGTGACTTTATTTTGCAGTTTGTTTTTTTGTCGGCTGCCTTGGCGATATCTTCGCGATCAAGTCTGAGCTGATCTTTAAAGTATTCTCAAACCATATTTTTAATATGTTTCGCCAGCAAAAAAGCTGGACTCCTGCGTAAATATAGCTTGTCTAAAACAGTCTAGATCTGACTGGATCGTTGATGTTTCTGATGACAAATTTGAGTCGATGAACGGCAAAATAGAAGTGAATATATATTTCTAAATGTTTTAAACAAGCTTTATCCATTTATGGAGTTGACTGGCTATATTTAGAGATGGAGATCGAACAACAATCAGTTAGTCCTGATCCTGAATCGAGATTGAATTGCATCGCACTATATTGCTCCGTATTGGAATTGCTCCGTATTGGACCGCTTTGACGGCCAAGCTCCCCCGGCTCCATGCCTTTGCTCTCTCCCTCAAACATCAAAGCCGCACCGTCAGGATTGCGATCGCCAAAATTGCAACCGCTAGAAACAAAACCCCATGGACAAGTCACCACTTCCCCAACGTCCCCACTGGTCGAGCGGACTGGCCAGATTGACGGCGATCGCGAGCTTGATGCTGCCCTTGGGCGGCCTCGGCTGGGCGACGACCGCCCCGGCCCAAACCCCGGCCCAAACCCCGGCCCAAACCCCGGCCCAAACTGGCAGCAGCAGCCCGGTGCGGTGGAAACCCAAGCCCGAGCGAGGCCAGGTCCAGGGCACCCTCTCCGGGGGACGCCGGGGTCAGGAAGCCGCCGCCTGTGACAGCAGCGCCGATGGCGTGGCCCTGCGCCTGCTGGTGCCCAGGGGCAGGGCCAGCCTGCTGACCGTGGCGGAACAGCCAGTTTTGGCCTGGCAGGTCCAAACCCAGCAGCCCGTTTCCATGCAGTTGCTGCTCTCCGATGTGACCCAGGCAACACCGATCCACCGCCAAAGCCTAAGCCTGGATCAGAGCAGCATCGTCAAGCTGGCGCTGCCCCCCACAGTTGCCCTCCAGCCAGATCGTTCCTACCGCTGGACCGTGGTGCTGCAATGCCCGAGCGGCCAAAAGTCGGAAATATATGCCCGTAGCTTTATTCGCCGGGTTCCTGGGGAATCCTTAGCACAGCCATTGCTAGGGAAATCCGCCTTGGAGCGGGCGCTGGCCTATGCCGAACAGGGAATTTGGTACGATGCCGTGGCGGAGCTTTTGGCCCTGCCGGACCAGCAGCGGAATGGACAACCTGCCGAGAATTTGGCAGCGCTGTTGGCCCAGGCCGCCGTCGCCAATCCCTAGGCTTGGACGGTTCTGGAGCCAAGATGGGCTGGGCCGATGAGGTTTTCAGGACCGATGGTTTTTTAGGGTTGATAACACAACTCGGGTCGCTGGGCGATCGCTGGAGTGGCTGGATGGGGGGCGATCGCGCCCTCCTGGGCACCGGCCTGCTGGCTGCCCTAGGCATGGTGCTGCTGCGCGGCACCGGCCTGCTCCAGCCCTTGGAACTTCAGGGGCTCGATGCCTTGCAGCGCCTGCGTCCTGCCGAATTGGCCGATGGGCGCATTGTCATTGTTGGGGTGAATGAAGCGGACCTCAACTGGCTGGGCAGCCCAATTTTGACCGATGGGGTTTTGGCAGATGTACTCCAGCGGGTGCTTGCCCAACAGCCCCGCGTGATTGGTCTGGACTTCTATCGCAATATCCCCGTGGAGCCAGGCCAAGCCAGCCTAGAAGCGGTCTTAAAAACGACGCCCAACCTGGTGGGCATCGAAAAAGTGATCGGGGAGGAGGGGCAGCCTCACCAGGGATCAGTGCTGCCGGGCAACGCAATTTTGGTGGCCCAGGAGCGAGTCGCTGCGAGCGATCTCCTGGTCGATTTCGATGGTCGGGTGCGCCGGGGGCTGGTGTTCCCTGCGGCCAATGGTCCCCGCATTTTGGAAGGCCTGGGGGCGAGGGTCGCCTTGGACTATTTGGCTGCGGAAGGGATTACTCCCGATCCTGGCTCTGCCATCCTGAGATTTCACTTGCCAAGAGCTAGTCCCGTCGAATTGTTTCCCGTGGAGCGTCACACTGGCGGCTATGTCAGAGCCGATAGTGGCGGCTATCAAATTTTATTGAACCCGCGCCGAACGGCCCAGTCGATCGCGTTGATTTCCGTGCGAGATCTGCTGACCGGCAATGTGGCTGAGGATTTGATGCGCGATCGCATCGTCATGATTGGCAGCACCGCCCCCAGCAGTGCCGACCTGTTCTATACCTCCCACAGCAACCGACAGTTTCGCACCACTGGCATTACCTACGGCGTCGAGGTCCATGCAGAACTGGCCAGTCAGATCCTCAGCCAGGTGCTCGATGGTCGTCCGCCCCTGCACAGCTTGGCGGAGGCCTGGGAAATTGCGCTGATCCTGGCCCTAGCCCTGGGGAGTGTTAGCTTACAGCAGCGGCTTCAGCCTCCCCTGGGCGACCCACTCTCGGGGGCGATTGGGCTGTGGGCGATAGGTCTAGCTGTGCCACTGGTGAGCTATGGAAGCTTAGTCTTCTATGGACTGTGGCTGCCCATGGTGCCGCTGCTGGGCACCCTCATGCTCACGTCGATCGCCCTGGGCTTCAACCGTTCGCGACAGTTTAAGGCCCTGTCGGAGAAGGATGGCCTGACCCGCCTGGCCAACCGCCGCATTTTTGATCAAACGCTCCAGCGCGAATGGTTAAGGGCACTGCGATCGCCCCAGCCCCTCTCCCTGATCATCTGCGATGTGGACTACTTCAAGCGCTATAACGACAGCTACGGCCATGCCCAGGGGGATGATTGTCTGCGCAGGGTGGCCAGGGCGATCGCCGAATCCACCTCCAGCTCTGCCCTAGCAGCCCGCTACGGTGGCGAAGAATTTGTTGTATTGATGCCCAACAGCACCACCGACCAAGCCCTAGCCTGCGCCAACCAAATTCGTGAACGCCTGGTGTCCTTGCAACTGCCCCACCGAGCCTCCAATGTCGCCGACCATGTCACCATCAGCCTGGGCGTCGCCAGCCTCATCCCCACCATGGAAATTCCCATGGGAGCCTTAGTGGAACGGGCTGACAAGGGCCTCTATGGCGCGAAGCAGGCTGGACGCAACCAAGCCAAGGTCTACGACGAGCCCAATCTGTAAGTCCCCAGATTGCCCAGAGCCCAGTCCGCTATCCGAGCAGTTGCTTGATCATCTGCTGGGCCTGGCTGCCATAGCCGCCACCGAACAGATTGAAGTGATTGAGGATGTGATAGAGGTTGTAGAGTGGTTTGCGCTGGGAGTAACCGGGGGCCAGGGGCCAGGTGGCTTCGTAGGCTTGGTAGAAGGCGGCGGGGAAGCGGCCAAACAGTTCGGTCATGGCCAGGTCCACTTCGCGATCGCCGTAATACACCGCCGGGTCAAAGATCACCGGCTCCCCATCCTTCGTCACTGCCGCATTGCCCGACCAGAGATCCCCATGGACTAGGGAAGGCTCAGGCTCATGGCCATCGAGCAGAGCTGGAACCGCCTCCAACAATCGCTCACCCTGCTCAAACCGCCCGCCCCGCCTTGCCGCCAGCTTGAGCTGATAGCCAATGCGATGCTCGGTCCAAAACGCCGCCCAGCTCTGGGTCCAGTCATTGATCTGGGGCGTATCGCCGATGGTGTTGTTGCGCTCCCAACCAAAGCCCTGGCTGCTGATCGCCAGCCGATGCAGCCGCGCCAGTTGCCGTCCCATCTCCGCCCAGCTCTCACTGCCACCGCGACCGCTGAGGTCCAGGTCTTCCAGGACGATGAAGCTATTGCTACTGGTGCTGCCCTGGCAAATGGGCCGAGGTACGCGGATGGCATTTGCCGCCGCCATTTGCTTGAGTCCCAGGGCCTCGGCGGTGAACATCGCTTCGGCCCCGGCGCTGTTGAGCTTGAGGAAGTAGCTTTGGCG
The DNA here is from genome assembly GCA_012032745.1 of Synechococcales cyanobacterium RM1_1_8. GTDB lineage: Bacteria > Cyanobacteriota > Cyanobacteriia > PCC-9006 > JAAUQQ01 > JAAUQQ01. Next base: position 5,307 of record JAAUQQ010000050.1, on the reverse strand, counting down.
GTTTGGTGCATTGGGGCCGTTGCTGATGCGGTAGGCCTGGTTGATGCAGCCGCCGCTGAGGGAGGTGCGATCGCAAATCTCAAAGCTTTGCCCCGTGGCTTGGCTGATCTGCTGGGCGATTTCGGTCCACATGGCAGAAGTCGGTAGTTTGGGGAATTTGCAGTGAAACAGGTTTTAGCTTGGGCGCGATCGCACCCACTGCCGAAAGGCTCTCAAAGCCTTATTCCGCCCGACCGTTTCGCTGAGCTTCAGAGGTTCTAGGAGCACAACTCGCAACGGTAAACCTGGAAAATTAGGGCTCTCAGCAACAGCAACATACTGGCCATCTTGCAAAGCGTTGATCGTCATCTCACCCCGCTCAAATTGCCATAGTTCAGGCACACCCAGAGCTGCGTAAAGATCAGGGTAGGAGCGTGAAGTCAAGTCAATTTCCAACGCGAGATCCGGCGGCGGATCGACTGCTAAATCAATCCGCTTTTTGCCTCGAATCGCAAGCTCATTTTGGATATAAAAGCATTGGTCCGGCTCAATTCCTCGATATCCTGCTTGCTTAAAGATTGTAGACCCTAAGCTGCGAAATTCAATATCGAGCTCTTCCATTAACGCCTTGAGCAAGTCACCAATAATTTCTTTAGCGTCTTCATGTTCAGGCAGCGGCATGGCGATTTCCAACAGTCCGTTGTCATAGGCGAGGCGAGAGGCGCGGCTGTCTCCCAGCTCCTCTAAAATGCGCTCAAATTCAGCCCAGCTCACATCACGGATCACCATGCGCTGACCCGGCGGGACTTCAAAACGGCGAAGTTCTAAAAGCATAGAGCGTCAGAAACCTAAGTGAAGCAACCTAAGTGAAGCAACCCGCAACGGCTATCTTTTACCAGCTTAATCCGAGATTAGCTTCTGCCCCAAATGCCGCAAAATCTTCAGCACCTCAGCCAGCTCATTCCCCGGTGCATAGAGCGAAAACGTCCGTGACACCGCAAACTGCGGCGACTCTCCCTGAGCCAGCTTCACGAAAGCAAACTCAGCTCCATTGGTCAGCAGGCCAAACGCCACCGCCTGGGGACTGGCCAGCATATCGCTCAGCGCCTGGGGCAAGGCCACATTGAGGGCAAAAGTCGTCATCTTGGCCTCGATCGCCACCACCCACAACCGCCCCGACACCACCAAAACATCCACCGCCCTGCGAATCGTCGCGCCCTCACTATCGGTACTGGAAACCTCAACCACAGCCTCTGGGCGAATGCGAAACGGCGGCTGATAAAACTCCGCCAAATCCAAGAGCCGAGAAAGCACCACCATCTTGACGGCTGCTTCCAGCAGGGGCGGCTCTTCTAGTAAGTATTTGAAGTTGGAACGAATGCGGGCGATCGCGCCAAATCCCCCTGGGAAACCCCAGCCTCAACCCCCAACCACTCGGTAAAAAACTGCGGATTCTCGGTCTCAACCACACCGAAACGTTGGCGGAGCTGGCTCAGAGGATGTTTGAGAATTCGCCAAAGCCAGCGATCCTATACCCAACAGGCTAGGCTGTGCCCGCTTTTTTAAGCAAAAGTACGGGCTATTAGCACCATCAGCTATAGCCAAAGCTATTCTCAAACATCCTCTCAGGGTAACTTTGCTGGCCTGGAGAACTTGAACCATAGAACCACCCGCATCAGTTCGCCGACAGCCCTAGCATAGCGAACCCTACTTCGCTTCAGGGCGGATCACCACGAAGGTATAGGCTTCAGGGTTGAGATAGCGCAGGGCCGCTTCCTGGAGATCCTCAGCGGTGATGCTGCGGATGATCTCGGGGTAGTTAAAAGCAGGCTCCAGATCGCCCATCAGGGTTTGATAATAGCCGTAGAGACCGGCGCGATCGCTGGGCCGCTCATTGCCAAACACAAACCGATTCGCCACCTGGGTCCGCACCCGCGAAATCTCCGCCTCCGTCACGGGCGTATTGCGCAGGCGGTGGAGATGTTCCACAATCAGCGCCTCCACCGCTTCGAGGTTCTCCGCCTCCAGCCGCGTCGAGATCGTAAACAGCCCCTGGGCCCAGTAGTCCGCATTGCTAGCGGAGACTGAGGTGACCAGCGATCGCTGCTCCCGCAGATCCTGCACCAGCCGCGAAGTCCGCCCCTGGGACAAAATCGAAGCCAACACATCCAGGCTGTAGGTATCATCGATGTGCTGCAAGCCCGGCACCCGCCAGCTCATCGACATCCGCGTCTGCTGGAGCGCCGGATCGGTAAATTCATGGCGCTGCACCTGCTGCAATGGTGGCTCTGGCAACAGAGCGGAGGGGGGCAAACTGGGGCTGCTGTGGGGCGCTGGGTTGGTCTGGGCTGTTTTGAAATGTTCTGGAATCGCTGCCTCCACCGTTCTCCTCAAGGTCTCCACCGGCAGATTACCCACCGCCACAATCGTCAAATTTTCGGGCCTGTACCAGCGGGCATGGAACTCGCGCATCTGTGCTGGGGTCACCGTTTCAACCACCGCTGCGGGGCCTAGCACCTGGCGGCGGTAGGGCAGGCGCTCAAAGCAGCTCTCGATCATGTGGCGGTAGCCGCGCCGCTGGGGGTTGTCTTCGGAGCGCAGGATTTCTTCGAGCACAACCTGGCGCTCCGGCTCAAAGTCAGGGTCGGGAATGAGGGGATTGAAAACCAGATCGAGCTGCAGCGGGGCCAGCTCCTCGAAGTCCTTGGGGGCAGTGGTGATATAGAAATGGGTGTAGTCCTGGCTGGTAGCAGCATTCATGCTCGCGCCTCGCGCCTCCACCCGCTGCTCAAACTCCCCCGCCTTGAGGCGCTCCGTGCCCTTGAACACCATATGTTCGAGGAAGTGGGCCATGCCGTTGATTTCATCCGGCTCCATGGCCGAGCCCACCCGCGCCCAGATATCCAGCGTCACCACATCAATCGGCATTTGCTCCGCAATCAGGGTCAACCCGCAGGGCAGCTTAAACACAGTGGGCTGGTTCAAACGGGGAGCAGGGGTGCGCAGCAGAGCCTGGATCATGGGGCTTTTTGATAATGGAGTTGTCTACATCCTAGGAGAGATAAACCCAGTTTGAGACTGTATTCCATGGAATTTCCAGGAAATTTATGTGAAATTTCGCTGCTTCCAGTATCTCGACACTTGATTTTAGTTCTTTTTATTACGAGACTATTGCTGAGTTATGGCTAATCAACAGCCACGGCTGTCCATGGGGCACGGCCTTTTATGGGCCACTTCCTGGGTCACTCCAGCGATGTGGCATCCTCCAAGACCTTATGTTGAAAAGGCAACTGTGCTGCTTCTTCGCGGCTGAGGCGCAGGGTCCATTGCTTGGTCTTGCCATCCCAACGGAAGCCAGCATCCTTGGCAAGCTGACGCTCCTCGAAGGAGACATCGGCTCGCACCAGCACTTTTGGCCTTGTGGCCTGGGCGATCAGGCCGGGTAGATCGGTCATGCGATCGCACAGGGCCGCAATCAACTGACAATCGGTCAAGGCCCGGTGGGCACTGCTGACACCGATGCCATGGGCCAGGGCCAGGTCGATCAGCTTTTGGCCGGGTCTGTGCTGCCGGGGCCAGGTGAAGTCGGAGCAGGTGCAGAGCCAGCGTTGGTTATACAACGTTGGGAAAGTCGGGTGGTCTTTGAACCATTGGCGATCGAAGGGGGCGTTGTGGGCCAGGATGTATTCGGCAATTTCGCCCCAGTAGTTGATCGTCTGGCAAAGGTATTGGGCCAGCTCCACAGGCGTGGCGTTGACGGCGGTGATGGGAATGTTGTTGATGGCTTCAGCCGGGTTGTCCTGGCGGTGGCCGGGAATCAGGGTGCTGATCTGCTGCAAAACGCAGTGGTGTTCAACAGAGTAGAGAATGGCGGCAATTTCCAGAACGCTGTGCTCTGCCGGATCAAGGCCACTGGTTTCGGTGTCGAGGATGAGCAGAAGGTGGGCGGGGGCAGTGGCATGGGACATGGCCATCGGCGGCGGTTCTGCGCTGTTTAGAGAGGTTGGCGATCGCTCGGCTGCATCAATAATCTCTCAATATCTGGCCCAGCGGGAATCAAGCCCCCCGGATTGAGCGGAAATAGATTGCCGTAGTAGTCACGCTTGACCGCTGGAATATCGCAGGTGGCGGCGATGCCGGGCAGTTGGTAGATGTCACGCAGGTAGCCGCTGAGGTTGGGGTAGTCGGCAATGCGGCGGCGATCGCAGCGAAAGATCCCGTGATAAGCCACATCAAAGCGCACCAGCGTCGTAAACAGCCGCACATCGGCCAGGGTCAACTGCCCGCCGCAGAGATAGCGCCGCTGCGCCAACACCCCATCGATCGCATCCAGCGCCCCAAACAGTTCCTCAATCACCGCATCATAGGCTGCCTGAGTCTGGGCAAAGCCACAGCGATAGACCCCGTTGTTAATCGCGGGATAAATCTTGGCATTCCACTGCTCAATCTCCGCCCGAAGCGCCTCGGGATAAAGATCCAGCTCGGGATGCGCTGCAAATTCATTGAACGCCTCGTTGAGAATGACAATGATTTCGCTGCTCTCGTTATTGACGATCCCATTCCCCTCGCCATCCCACAGCACCGGCACCGTATTGCGTCCGCCGTATCCCGGATGGGCCTGGCGATAAAACTGGGCCAGGGACAAACAGGTGGTTCCCGCAGCAGGCCCCTTAAAGTCCGCAAACGGCTCGTCGAAAATCCAGCCCCCAGCTTCGGGAGAGGGAGAGACAACGGTGATCGGGATGGCGGATTCGAGGCCCTTGAGCGATCGCACCACCAGCGCCCGATGAGCCCAGGGACAGCTCATGCCCACAAACAAGCGATAACGCCCCGCCGCCGCCGGATATTTGGCCTCAGAATCAGCGCTCACGGAATCGCGAAACGCACTCTCAGGCCGAATATAGGCCCCATCCTTACCGCGCGGTGCCATCTGGGACATCATCACATGCCAGACCTGCTCCCAGCCCCAGCGGCCTAGTTTGATGATGAGATTTGGCGGGAGGGTGGATTTTGGCATGGGTGGGGTGGTGGGGAGGTAATAGACCCATTGTCACCGCTACTCCAGCCTATTACCCATCACCCATCACCCATCACCAACAACCGCAAATAAGCTGTGATAGTGACATACTCCCGACGCTCATCTTTCAGATAGAGCGCGGGCTTCTTTACTCTCGCACCACAATCAAATGGGTGCCGCAAAAAAGCTTTCCTACTTCATCTGGTCTTATCTAGGTAACACGGCAAGCGCTACCCCCGACAGCTCCCATCCGCAGGCGATTTTTTTTACATCCAGGTAATGACCAACCCCAGATTGCTTTTGATTTCCCG
>JAAUQQ010000049.1 GCA_012032745.1 Synechococcales cyanobacterium RM1_1_8 | reverse complement strand
TAACCCAGCCAGTAACCCAGCCACTAGACCCGCCAGTGCCCCGCCTGCCAGGGCCGCCGCCCCCGTCCCAGCCTGCGGCGGCGAGCCCCCAGCCCGACTACGACGACATTCCTTTAATGGTGGCAATTAATGGGGGGCAATGGGGCTCCATTCGCCCAGTCCCCGATCGCCTTCCCAAAAAACCAGCACCTGCGCCCCGATCCGTACCGTAGAATAGACCCCTGTGTCTGCATCCGCAGCCGCATTTGGTCATTGAGTTAGGGCGCTGGGGCGATGGCAGCAATTACAAAACATACACTCTCGGTGTTGGTGCAGGATGAAGCAGGGGTTCTGTCCCGCATTGCCGGGCTGTTCTCCCGCCGGGGATTCAACATTGAAAGCCTGGCGGTGGGCAGTGCCGAGCAGTCCGGAATTTCTCGCATCACCATGGTGGTCAACTGTGATGATGAGGTGATCGAACAAATCGTCAAACAGCTCTATAAGCTGATTCCGGTGCTGAAAGTCAACGACATCACCAATGCCCCGGCAGTGGAGCGGGAGTTGATGCTCGTCAAGCTCAATGCCGATAGTCACAACCGCTCGGAAATCATGCAATTCGTGCAGATCTTTCGCGCGCGGATTGTCGATATTTCCGATGATGCCCTGACGATCGAAGTGGTGGGTGATCCGGGCAAAATGGTCGCCATTCTGAAAGTGCTCCAGCGCTTCGGCATTCGCGAAATTGCCCGCACGGGAAAAATTGCCCTGACCCGCGCCTCGGGCGTCAATACGGAGCTGTTGAAGACCCTGGAAGCCCAGGTGACCCAGTCCCTCACCTAGTAGTCTGGGGCGTAGGTTTTGCCCCTCTCACCCCAACCCCTCTCCCACCAGGGGAGAGGGGCTCCGATCCGTCTGCTCTTCTCCCGGCTGTTGTGTTTTTGGGGGGAGAAGGGGCTGGGGGATGAGGGCGGCTCAAGCTCGCCTGAGAACTTCCGCCCTGATGTAGTAGCCGGTTTGAGAAAAGTCCAGGGATGTTGCATGATCACCCCTGATCACTAGAGAGGTTGGGCCTGGATTGGCCCGAGGATTGCCGAGCCATGACAGACATAACCAATAGCGCCAAAACCGACAGCGCTAAACGACTTGATGGACAGGTTGCCCTGGTGACGGGGGCTTCGCGGGGGATTGGCCGGGCGATCGCCCTCAGTCTCGCGGAGGAGGGAGCCAAGCTGGTGATTAACTATGCCCGCTCTGGGGAAGCGGCGGAGGCGGTGGTGGCGGAGATTGTCGCCATGGGGGGGGAAGCGATCGCCCTCCAGGCCGATGTCTCCCAGGAGGCGGAGGTGGAGGCCTTGGTCAAGGCGACCCAGGACAACCTGGGCCGCATCGATATCTTGGTCAACAATGCTGGCATCACCAAGGATGGCCTGCTGTTGCGCATGAAACCTGCGGATTGGAGCGCCGTCATCGATCTCAACCTCACCGGGGTCTACCTCTGCACCCGCGCCGTCACCAAGCTGATGCTCAAGCAGCGATCGGGCCGCATTGTCAATATTTCCTCCATCGTGGGCGAGATGGGCAACCCCGGCCAGGCCAACTATGCGGCGGCCAAGGCGGGGGTGATTGGCTTCACCAAAGCCGTCGCCAAAGAAGTCGCTAGCCGAGGCATTACGGTTAATGCCGTGGCTCCGGGTTTTATCGAAACCGACATGACCCATGGCCTCGATGCCACGGCGCTGCTCCAGTTCATTCCCCTTAACCGTCTGGGCCAGGCGGAGGAAGTGGCGGGGGCGGTGCGGTTTTTGGCGGCAGACCCAGCAGCGGCCTACATCACGGGCCAGGTGTTGAATGTGGATGGGGGCATGGTGATGGCTTAGCTTCGGTGGTGGCTTAGCTTGGGTGGTGGCCTAGCTCAGGTTATGGCCTAGCCCAGCTCTCCCCGCCGCAGGGCCACCCACAGTTGTTCATATTCATCCAGCGAAGCCTGGGCCAGGGGAAGGATAAACTCACTGGTGGCCAGGGTGGCCTCTGGCAGGACAATTTTTCGGTTTTGCAGTTTCTCCAGCCAGGTCAGCCCCGGCTGGAGGGCCAGGGGGGATGCACCGTGGCTGAGGCTGGTGATGAGCTGGACGGTTTCCGGTGTCCAGCAAAAGTCGATCCAGCGGGCCGCTAGGGCGGCGGTGTCGTTGGGCCTGTTGGGTTCTGGGGCCGTGGCTGTCGGGTCAGGGGCGGCTGGGGCTGGCGCTGTAAAAGGCTTGGGTTTGACCCAGAGGTCTGCCCAAAGGGCGGTGCCAGAGGCCGGGGAGATCAGCGCCAGGTTGCGATCGCGCTGCAACAGCGGCAACAGCTCTGCCGAGGATCCCACCGCCACCCAGGTATCCTCCAACAGCAGCGGCTGCAAATAATTCTGCGAATCGTAGAGCTTGACCTGGCCCTGGAGATTCCCTAGGGCCGGGGCCAAACCTTCCACCTGGCTCGGGTTGGGGTGATTGTAGGACTGACTTAACCGCTTGAGCGTCAGGCCAATCACGTCCCTCGGGGAATCGGGCAGGGAGACCAGTCCCTTGAGCTCTGGTCGCCAGAGGTCAGCCCAGTCTGTGATCTCGAAGTCGAGCTTGGCCAGGCGATTTTTGCGATAGGCAATCACCATGGAGCCCCAGCGGTAGGGCGCAGCCCAGACCGGGCCATCGGCCTGCAAGAACCCTTCGCCATTGCGCTGGACGAGTTGCTGCCAGCGGCCCGATAGCTCCGCCCAGCGGGGCAGCTCGCTGTAATCCAGGGGCTGGATGAGATCCTGGCGGATGGCTGCCGTCAGCCAACCATCCCCCAGGCTGATCAGATCGGCGGGGCGGGGCGATCTGCCCAGGGGGTTAGAGATGCGGCTGCGCCAGGATTGGGGCAAACTAGCTGGATCCCTGGCCCAGCGCTGGAGCTGTTGAAAGGATTCGCTTGGCTGGGCTGTGGGGACAAACTGGGTCTTGCCATCGCCCCCGGTTTGGCTGCGAAAGCGTTTGGCCAATTGGATGGGGATTGAGCCCTCTAGCACCGCCAGCTTCAGCCGGGTGGCTTCAAACCGGCTGCAACCGCCGAGGCTGGCGCTGGCGATCGCCGTGGCTCCCGCTCCCACCCCATAGCGTAAAATATCTCGTCGAGTCAGGCCCACAGCCGCGTTTTCCTTGATGGGAGAGATGGGAGAGTCGATGATTGAAGCAAGGGTTCAGCATCGCTTGACTTCAGCATCGCTTGACCACTCTATCGCGTCTATCGCGCCCCGACCCGGAGCTGTGAAGGCCCAGGCTGGATCTCCCCATTCTTAATTTTATCCCCCACCCATGATCGACCTCCGCAGCGACACCATCACCCAGCCCACCGCAGCCATGCGCCAAGCCATGGCCCAGGCGGTGGTCGGCGACGATGTTTTGGGCGATGACCCCACGGTGCAGGCCCTCGAAGACGACACCGCAGCACTGCTGGGCAAGGCCGCCGCAGTGTTCATGCCCTCGGGCACCATGACCAACCAGGTGGCCCTGCGGCTGCATACGGAGCCGGGGGATGAGGTGATTTTGGAATCCCAGGCCCATATTTATTACTACGAAGGCGGCGGGCCAGCCGCCCTCTCGGGGGTGATGTGTCGCCTGGTGCCGGGCCACCAGGGCATTATCACCGCAGCCCAGGTGGAAGCCGTTCTGCGACCGGAGGATCCCCATTTCCCCAGGACGAAGCTGGTCTGTTTGGAAAACACCCATAACCGGGGTGGGGGCAAGATTTTCCCCTTGGCAGAGATTGAGGCGATCGCCCGCCTCTGTGGCGATCGCGGCCTCCAGCTCCACCTGGATGGGGCGCGCTTCTGGAATGCCTGCATCGCCCAGAATATCTCCCCCGCCAACTATGCCGCCCCCTTCGACACCATTAGCGTTTGCTTTTCCAAGGGCCTGGGAGCCCCGGTGGGCTCGGCCCTGGTGGGCACCGTGGAACAAATGGCCCGCGCCCGGCGATTTCGCAAAATGTTTGGGGGCGGTATGCGCCAGGCGGGCATCATCGCAGCGGGGGCACTCTATGCCCTGAGGGAACAGCGCGATCGCCTAGCCGAAGACCATGCCCATGCCCAACAGCTCGCCCAGGACCTGGCCCAAGTCGATGGCATCAGCCTCGACCCAGCAACGGTGGAAACCAACATTGTGGTCTTCCAGACGCCGGGCATTGCTGCCCCCGCCCTAGTGGATGCCCTTAAACCCTTGGGTGTCGCGCTCCTGCCCGTGGGTGCCGAGGCCCTGCGAGCGGTGACCAGTCTGATGGTCACCTCCGCCCAAATTGCCCAAGTGGCCGGAAAGGTGGCCGAGGCGTTGAAGTCTCTCCAGTAGAGGAAAACCAGAGCAGAAAGCTAGTACAGCATCGAACTTTCCCCATAAACCCTTATTATTTCCCTCCTAAACGATGCAATATTCTTCGCTCCAGAATGGACTGACAAGCAGTATAAGCCTGCTCCTCATTCTTCTTTTCACACTATTGGTATTGCAGTGGGGAACTTGGTTTGAGCACCGCTCTCAGCTCCCCTCCACCGTTGCATTCTCCCCCACTCAACTCCCCCTAAAACAGCCTTGGTGGGTAAAAATTCAGACGACCGAACCTCCTTGCCTATATTACTTTGGACCATTTCGCTGGCAGTGGCTGGCCCTGCGCCACCGCCGGGGCTACTGCGAAGATCTCCTGCAAGAGCGGGCCCAGGGATTGGAAGTGGCAGTGGTGCAAGCCCAGCCCGAGCAGCTCACCGATTTTCAAGGAACCATGGATGACTGGGAGCTCCATGGGAGCTGAATTGATTCTGCTTCAGCCTGTTCCAGCCTGGGGCTTGCCCCTCACAACTTCCTCAAGTTGTTCTTCTAAAACAGGATTGGGATGAATACATCGTCCTTAAGCCCACGCTCTCCCAGGGCTGCCGTCCCATCTTGCGCAAGCAACTGGGCAGCAAGGCGATCAAAATGGTCTATGACCTGGGCGGCGGTAAGCTGACCAAAAACCTCTCCGTGCCCATTCAGGAGCAGAATATCTTTGCCCTGTCGGACGATGACCTGCTCACCCTGGCGCGCTGGGCCTGCATCATTGAGGCCCATTACTCCGCCGTGCGTGGGATGCCCACGCCCATGGATATGGAATGGGGCAAGGATGGCATTACCGGAGAGCTGTTCATTCTCCAGGCTCGACCTGAAACGGTCCAGTCCCAGAAAACCAGCAGTACGCTGCGCAACTATCGCCTCACCATGACCCCTACCGCTCGGCCTCACCCTGCGGTGACAGGCCGGGCTGTGGGAGCCATGATTGGCCAGGGCCGCGCCCGGATCATCTGCGATGCCAGCGCCATGGCGGAGTTCCAGGCGGGCGAAGTGCTGGTGACCGAGCGGACGGACCCGGACTGGGAGCCGATCATGAAGCGGGCCAGCGCCACGGATCACCTACTTTGATGGGTATTACTATCCCGCCATGAGTCAGCCGATTCTGGAGGAGTACCAAAAGTCAGCCCAGCCCCCATGGCCCTTCCAGATCCCAGCTGCTCTAGCAGCATCGGCCTTAATCTGCCACCCCCTCTCTCCCAGACAAGGTGCCACCGCACAGTGGCATAATACCAGCGACATCTCCCTCTCATTAGGCCCCGGCCCCAAGCTCCCGGCCCTTCTCCCATCTATGGACTCCTTCTGGCAAAGCGCCTGGCAAACCTTAACCCTAGGCCGTATTTCCATCGCCCAATGGCAGCGCGGTAGCTGGCTCCATCGCTTCACCGTCGGTCTGCTCCAGCCCTGGCGCAACAGCAGCCTGCTCCACCACTACGGCGAAGCCCTGGGAACCTTGCTCATTAGCATCATCCTCGGCCTCGCTCCCTTTGTGGACAATACCCTTACCGCCGTCTTGCTCGTGGCCTGCGCGGGGCTTTGGCTGCTGCTCACCCTATCCGATAAACCGGGGCGCGGCCTCACCCCCATCCACTTGGTCGTCGCCCTCTATGCAGGCATCATGCTGCTGGCCACCGGCCTGTCGCCGGTCAAAACCGCAGCGGCAGCGGGCCTGGTCAAGGCATTGCTCTACATGTTTTTGTTCTTGCTGGCCGCTAGGGTGCTACGCAATGGTCGTCTGCGCAACTGGGTGATTCTGGTCTATTTGTTCGTCAGTCAGGTGGTCAGTATCTATGGCATCCGCCAACATTTTTTTGGAGCCGATGCCCTGGCTACCTGGGTGGATCCCAGCTCGAACCAAGTCGGGACAACGCGGGTCTATAGCTTTTTAGGCAATCCTAATCTCCTGGGGGCCTATCTGCTGCCGGGGGCAATGCTGAGCATTGCAGCCTTTTTTGTTTGGAGAAGCCGGGGGCCGAAGGCCTTGGCCGCACTGATGTTTTTGACCAACAGCGCCTGTCTGGTGCTGACCTATAGTCGCGGCGCTTGGATTGGACTGCTGCTCAGCTTGGCGGCCATGGCGCTGCTGCTGCTGACTTGGCTGAGCGCCAGGTTCACGCCGTTTTGGCAACGCTGGGCGCTGCCTGCGGTCTTGGGCGCTGGTACGGTTGTTGTTTTGGCGGCGGTGGTGCTGCTGGAGCCCCTGCGTAATCGAGTGGTCAGCCTGTTTGCGGGCCGGGAGGACAGTAGCAATAACTTCCGTCTAAATGTTTGGGCGGCGGTGGTGGAGATGATTAAAGATCGCCCGGTGCTCGGCATTGGCCCAGGCAATCAGGCATTCAACTCGATCTATCCCCTCTATCAGCAGCCTCGGTTTACGGCCTTGAGTGCCTATTCGATTTTCCTAGAAACTCTGGTGGAGACGGGGTTTATTGGATTTACGGCGTTTTTGTGGATGTTGCTTGTGATTGTGGGCCAGGGGTGGCGATCGCTCAAAACCCTCCGCCACAGCGCCAACCCCCAGGCGTTCTGGCTGATGGCGGCGATCGCCACCCTCCCCGGCGAGCTGGGCCAAGGCCTATTTGATACCGTCTGGTATCGCCCGGAGGTCCAAACCCTCTGGTGGCTCTGCATTGGCCTAATCGCCAGCTTCTACAGCCCCCTCAACCAAGCCCTCGCGGGTGACGATGCCCCCGCCCAGCCGGAACAGATGACCTCTGCCCTACCCCAGCGCTCTGCTTGAGCGACTCCGGCGCGGAACCAGGGGCCGCTCCCCTACGTCCCTGGTGGATCAGAGTCCTCTGCCCCTTCGCAAAATTTTCTAGTAAGCTGATAATCGCTGAGGCGTTTCGGGAACGCTATCTATCTGAAGGTCTATCCTGTCACCAAGCCTATGGCCCTGCCCTCCGCTCGTTTTGTTCCACATCGGCTGAATTCAGGCAATGTTGCACCGCGATCGCTCCTGCGCAACAAGGATCTGGACTTCTTGATCCTGACCGGTTGCTCCTGTTTGATCACCCTGCTGCATCATCCAACGATCAACCATTTGCAGACCGCCAGCGGCTCGGCCGCCAGCAGCCCGGCCAGTAGCCAAAGCAGCGCCCCTCGCACCTCTCAAACCAGCCTGGGAAACTACAGTGCAGTCCCCCCCAAGCGCCAAAGTTTCACCATTGAAGAAGAAGCTTAGGCGCTGGGCAAAGCCCACGGTTTACTCAAGCTAATGCTCTAGTCAGACTAAAACTCTAGTCAAAAAGCCCCGCCTTTGTAAACAAGGGCGGGGCTTTTAAATTGCAGCGGCCAGGCCCGTCGCCCAGGGCGTAAGTTTTAGCTTTGCCCCCCCTCACCCTAATCCCTCTCCCACAAGGGGAGAGGGACTCCGATCTGGTCACCTTCTCCATCGAATGGAGAAGGGGGTGGGGGATGAGGTCGGCTCAAGCTAGCCTCAGAACTTTCGCCCTGCTGTACTAGTTCTTGGAAACAACCAGCCCAGCGACCTACATCAGCGAGGGCTTATGGCGAATCATGTCCATAAATTCGCGACGCTTCATCTCATCGGTGGCAAACACGCCGCGCATGGCGCTGCTGGCGGTCCAGGAGCCAGGCTTCTGCACCCCGCGCATGGACATGCACATGTGAGTAGCTTCTACAACCACAGCCACACCTCGCGGATTGAGGGCTTCCTGGAGGCCATCGGCGATTTGGCTGGTCAACCGTTCCTGCACTTGCAGGCGACGGGCAAACATTTCACAGATACGGGCCATTTTGGAGAGGCCAATCACCTTCCCATCGGGAATGTAGGCGATGTGGGCCTTGCCGATGATCGGCAGGATGTGGTGCTCGCAGGAGCTAAACAGGTCGATGTCACGCACCAAGACCATTTCATTGGAATCTTCGTGGAAAATGGCATTATTCACCACCTCTTCCAGGCTTTGGGTATAGCCAGACGTCATGAACTGTAACGCCTTGACCATGCGCTTGGGTGTGTCGATTAGCCCCTCCCGGTCGGGGTCTTCTCCGAGGCCAATCAGCAAGGTGCGAACCGCCTGGCGCATCTCTTCATCGGAGACCGTGGGTTTCGCAGCAGCCCGGATAGATTGGGCTCGAAGTGCATCAGGAGAAATCGATAGTGTCATGGATGTTTTTGGTGTTTCCTTAGGCTAAGCGTCATGTAGTAACCCAACATGGAGCTTCCCTTCTGAATGAACCCTCCGGGGGAGGGTGGCTTAGTTCTGGCTTGGCTTGATGGCGAACCCAGTGGCCTAGGAAAGGAAGGTTGGTCAGGATTCAGCGGATCTAGATTGATGGTATCTAGGCGTGTCTCTCTGAAACTGACAGTCGTTGACATGGAGCCGAAGCTCCGGTTTTCCATCGCATCCGGCGATGAAACTGTTATGGGCTAGGCGGTTGAGGCGTTCCTAGCCGCCCTGGAACTGCGATCGCATTCAGCGATGGGGGCAGTTGTCGGGCGCGATGCTCGCTCACGTCAGGCAGGGCCGACGTGGGTGAGCAATTCAATGCTTGATTGGTAAATTTTGGATTGGGCTGGAAAAGGCCCGGTGGCGGGTCAATAAACAGGGCGATCGCCCCCAGCCCAGTGTGAAATTCTGGCAACAACGCTAGCTGGCCAAATCTGCGGCTTGGTCTAGGAGCGCCGCTTTCTGTTTCATCATCTGCAAAATGTTGTAGAAGCCATTGGCTCGGGATGGGCTCAGGCTGATGTTCAAGCCCGAGTCTTGAATGAATGCTGGATCAACGGCCAAGATGTCCTGGGAAGGCAAGCCACTCAGCCCCTGGACCAACAGAGTAACCAAACCTTTGACAATCTGAGCATCAGCGTCTCCGGTGTAGTAAATCTTGCCATCCTCTAGCCTGGCCGAAATAAAGACTTGGGACGTACAGCCTGGAACCCGATTATCGGGAACCTTAAGCTGGTCCGCTATGGGCTCCAATTTTTGGGCCAGCCAGATTAAGAGCTCATAGCGTCGTTTGGGATCCGACTGGCGCTTAAGTTTCTGAACCAGCTTTTCGAGCACTGGCGGCAGCGAGGCGGTGTTGTTGGACATCACAAAATGGGTGTGATGGGCTGAAGCCGAAGCTCCACGGTCCCATCCTTAAAATAGAGGCTTGCCAGTCAATCCGACAAGTTCGGGAAACTTCCCTTGGGCCTTGGGCCTGGGCCGTCTTCAAAATTCGCAGTGGCGCTTAATTTGCCTTGTCTTATCTGACTGTAACATTTCTAAACTTAATTAGCTGCCCCTAGGATTGAGTTTTTGCGGTGGTTTGCATTGAGTAGAGAGTCGGGCGCTGGTTCATTCCTCGGTGCTGGGCTAGCCCATGAGCTTTTTCAGCATGCCCAGATCTTTCGGATAGGGGGGATAGCGAAATTTGAGGTCGAGCCAGAAGGGACGCTTGAGGATGGCTTTGTAGTGGGAGAAGCAATCGAAGCTGGCTTTGCCGTGGTAAGCGCCCATGCCGCTGGGGCCGACGCCGCCGAAGGGTAGGTTGGGGATGCTGACTTGGAGGATGACATCGTTGAAGCAGAGGCCGCCGGAGCTGGTCTGCTGCTGGATGCGGTCCTGGGTGGCGCGATCGCCGCCAAACAGATACAGCGCCAGGGGCTTGGGCCGGGCATTGATGGCCTGGATGGCTGTGCCTAGGTCGTCATAGGTCAGCACAGGCAGAATCGGCCCGAAAATTTCATCGGCCATGACTGGATCGTCCCAGGTGACATGGGTGAGAATCGTGGGGGCGAGGTAGCGATCGCCGCGATCGCCCTCGCCCCCATAGCGCAGCTTGGCTGGATCAATCAGGGCCTGGAGGCGGTCCCAGTGGTGCTGGCTGACGATGCGGCCATAGTCTGGGCTCTGTTGGGGGTCTGGACCGTAGAACTGGGCGATCGCCGCCTCTAGGTGCTGTACCAGGGGCTCACAGACCGATGCTTCCACCAGCAGATAGTCGGGGGCGATGCAGGTCTGGCCCGCATTGATGAACCGGCCCCAGGCGATGCGCCGCGCCGCCACCTCCAAATCCGCATCGGCGGTGACAATGCAGGGGCTTTTGCCACCCAGCTCCAGGGTCACCGGGGTCAGGTGCTGGGCCGCTGCGGCCATGACGATTTTGCCAATGGCGGTGCCGCCGGTAAAAAGATATGGTCGAAGGGTTCGGCCAGCAGCGCCTGGCTGGTGGCAATGCCGCCTTCGACCAGGGCGATGTATTGGGGGTCAAAGGTGGCGGCAATCAGCTCGGCCAGGATCTGGCTGGTGTGGGGCGTCAGCTCCGAGGGCTTGAGCAGGGCACAGTTGCCAGCGGCGATCGCCCCCACCAGGGGAGCCAAAATTAGCTGCACTGGATAGTTCCAAGGTCCAATGATCAGCGCCACCCCCAGGGGCTCAGCCTGGCGCTGGGCAGAGCCCGGAAACTGCACCGGCGAAATCGCAAATTTCTGGGGCCGAGTCCAGCGCTTGAGCTGCTTCAGGGCCAGCTTAATCTCATCCTTGACCAGGGCAATCTCGCTGCCATAGATCTCCAGCTCGGGCTTATGCAAATCCTGCTGGAGCGCCGCTTGGATCGGTCCATAAAATTTCTCCAGGGCCTGGGCGAGTCGTTGGAGCTGCTGGCGGCGAAAGGCCAGGGGGAGCGTCGCCCCAGTCGCGAAGAAGCTGCGCTGCTGGGAGAGCAAGGCTGGAATCGAGACAGCAGAGACATCGGCCAGCATAGGGATACGGCGAGAAGGGTGGAAGAAATCAAAACAAAAATCGAGACAAAGGGCGCGAACCGCCCATGCCATGCTCCTAAGCTAGCGTAAAAGCTTGCCCCAGGCATGGATCCACGCCTGTCACCGCATCTTGATGCAGCCTTACAATTTTCTTAAGTCCCCCCAGGACTGCGATCGCCCAGGGCTAGGATCCAGGTGATGTGATCTCTTTGGAGTCTGCTTGCCATGACGGACCTGAATCGCGGCATCATGAAGTTCCGGGGCTCCGATAGCCCCGCCGCAGTTATTCTCTCGGCAGTCATTATTCTCGGCGGGATTGCGCTCCTCGTCGTCTGGGCTTTCAACGGTGCCTATGCAGTCTAGGCCTGGGAATTTTCTAGTTCCATGGGAGCCAGCCCTCAAATCATTTAAGAGGGCTTTGGCCCAGGGCAAAAAGCCTCAAAAAACAAAAAATAACTCATTCAAAAATCGCGATAGAGCCGCATCTCCCCCAACGGTTGCGGGAATGCTAAACCTATCCTTCCCTCCAAATCAGCTCTTTTCCTGGGCCTAATTCGGGTTGGCCCTCGTCTCCGGGGCTGCTCTAACCCTCGCCTTTAGGGGTTGGGACTTTGCTGTGGGTTTACCCTATCGCGAATGAAATTTCCTCAACTTTCGGAAGCTAAAGCGGAAATCTTGCTGGTGGACGATCAGCCCGATACGCTGCGTCTGCTGTCGATCATGCTCAATAGCCAGGGATATTCTGTGCAGCGTGTGGCCAGCGGCTCCCTGGCGCTGAAGGCCGTGGCAGCGGCGATGCCGGACTTGATTCTGCTGGATATTCGGATGCCGGGCATCGATGGCTATGAGGTCTGCCAGCGCCTCAAGGCCTCCCCTGCCACGCGGGACATCCCGGTGATTTTTCTCAGCGCCTTGGACGATACCTTAGACAAGGTCAAGGCGTTCAATATCGGGGGCGCAGACTATGTCACCAAGCCCTTTGAGTTTGCCGAGGTGCTGGCCCGCGTCGAGAATCAGGTGCAGATTTTTTCGTTGCAGAAGCAGCTTCTGGGCAGAAACGATGCCCTCCAGAAAGAAGTGGAACGGCGGCGGGCTTCGGAGCGATCGCTCCTGATCCAATCCCAAAAAGACCAAGCCCTCAACCGCGTCATCCAGGAAATCCACAAGTCCATGGAGCTGGAGACCGTCTTTTTTACGGCTGTTTCCGAAATCGGTCGTCTGCTAAAGCTGGATTTTGCCAACATCATGAGCTACTCCCCCGAGCAGCAAATCTGGCTGTCCGTAGCGGAGTATCGCCAGTCCCAGCGCAGCGAAGCGTTGCTCTATGCTTCCTTGGCCGATGAGGGCAACCCGATCACCGCCAAGCTCAAGGATGGAGAGATGATCTGCCTGGACAGCGCTGGCAAGCTCAGCGACCACCTGCACCAAACCCTGGCCAAGCGCTCGACCGGAGCCTGGCTGATTTTGCCGCTCCATGTGGGCTCCCAGGTGTGGGGCGGGCTGAGCCTGCTGCGCCAACAGCCCTCGCCCTGGCAGGCGACGGAGATTAAATCCGCTGAGGCTTTGGCCCAACAGTTGGCGATCGCCATTCAGCAAGCCGAACTCTACCGCCAGCTCCAGGCCGCCAACTTCGAGCTGGGTCGCCTGGCCACCCTCGATGGCCTCACCCAAGTGGCCAACCGCCGCCACTTCAATCAATATTTAGAACTGCAATGGCGGGAGGCCCATCGGGAACAGACCGCCCTCTCAATCATCCTCTGCGATGTCGATCACTTCAAAAAGTACAACGATACCTACGGTCACCTAGCTGGAGACGACTGTCTCAAGGCCGTGGCCCAGGCGCTCCAGGCCATGATCAAACGCCCCGATGACCTGGTGGCCCGCTATGGCGGCGAGGAATTCGCCATGATTTTGCCCCGCACGGATCTGACCGGGGCGCCCACATTGCTGAATCAATTCGCCAGCGCGTCTTTGGTCTTCAGGTGCCCCACCAAAGCTCCAACACCGCCGAGGTCGTCACCCTGAGCCTGGGCGTGGCCAGTATGGTCCCCGCATCGATGGATCAGGCATTTGAAGATATAGTGGACCTGGCGGACCAGGCGCTGTACCAAGCGAAGGAAGCGGGCCGCAACCGCATTGGTTTGCATGGTTTGGCTCCGGTGACCAGCCGGGCGGCTTGATCGGCTGGCGGCGGGGGCGGGCAGCTCAGGTGGTTCAGATCTCGGGAAAATCTTGGGCAGATTTTCTTGGGTAGGCTGTGGAACTTGTCGTTAGGGGGAGTGGTCGGAGAGAATAGGGCTACACCAAAACTTTTTTGGCCCTAACTTTTTTGGCCCTTGCCCTGGAGCCTGTGACTGCAATCCTCTCAGCCCAAGCGTTGCGCCAGCGCCATGGTCGCCTCCCGCCCAGGCTGTGGGGCATCTATGGCCTGGTTTCCTTCGGCGCTCATTTATTGTTGCTGGGTGCGTTGCGCTGGACTGGCCAGGTGGAATGGTCGGGCCAGGCGGGGGCGGCAGGCGAGGGGCTGGCAGGGGGGCAGCCGTTGGCGATCGAGTTTGTTGAGCTGGCAGGCTCGGCAGAGGATTTGTTCAATCAGCTCCCCGCCGATGGCGGCAATTTGACGGCAGCGGAGCTGAACCAGATTCTGGCAGCGGGCCAGGCGGTGGGGAGCGAGGCGGAGCCAGCCGAAAATCTGGGGGGGCAAGGCGGCCAAGGGGTGCTAGCCCAGGGCCAGGGTGAAGTCGAAGCTCAGGGGACGGTGCCGGAAGGGGATGGCGGAGCAGAGGCCGCAGTCGCCAATCCCGATGGGGGAAATGCCAGCTCGAACAGCGCCCCAGCCCAGCCCAGCCTGGCCCAAAGGCTGAACCAAGCTAATCCTTTCTCCAGAAACGAACCCGCCAAGCCAGCACCAGCCAATACCGGCGCATCTCGCCCTGCCCCCCGTGAGTCAAAGGCATCCCAGCCGAACTCCAGCGCCCCCTCAGCTAATAACAACACTTCTAGCAACTCCAAC
Source organism: Synechococcales cyanobacterium RM1_1_8 (assembly GCA_012032745.1). Taxonomy (GTDB): domain Bacteria; phylum Cyanobacteriota; class Cyanobacteriia; order PCC-9006; family JAAUQQ01; genus JAAUQQ01. The sequence continues at coordinate 4,011 of JAAUQQ010000049.1, read as the reverse complement.
AGCTCCGGTAACGCCAATAGCTCCAACAACACTGCTGCTCCATCTAATTCAAACGCCTCGCAGCCACCCGTGAAGGCGGGAGCCTCCACCCAAGCCAGCACCGTTGCTGCGGGCAATACAGGCGGGGGGACGAACGGGGGGGGGGGAACAGTCGCTAACGATAAGCCGTCTGATTCCCAGACTGAAGGTAATGAGAATGGAGTTAAACGCCGGAACTAGCGCCGAAACTAGTACCGGAAATAACAACGCCTCGGCGGGCAGCGGCAACACTCCGGTTACGAACATGAACAACAAGCCGGTGGCTCCTGCCCAAGACGGCGATCCGCCAGGCGATGAGGATGGGACCGGGAATGGTAATGACGGATTAGCTCTGGGCGTCAGTTTGCAAAATGTTCAGCGGGCGGGAATGGGCGATCGCGATGTCTTCTCAATTCTGCCGGTGCCGCGATCGCGCCCCCCCCTCGCCAAGGATGACTTTGCCCAGGCCAACTGCGCTCCCGAGATCGCTCAACTCAGCCCCACCGCCTTCAACCAGCCCGTGACGCTGTTATTGGCGGTGGATATCACAGGCCAAGTGATGGGGAAACCCACAAGGTTCCAGGAGCCTGGGCAAGCCAACCAGCCCCAGGGGCAACTGCTCGCCTGTTTGGCCCAGGGCTGGCGCTTTGACCCCGCCCAGCGAGAAATTGCCAATGCTTCGGGAGAGGTGGTGCGAGAACCCTCGGGGGCCGAGATTTGGGTCACGGGGGTGATTACCAGCGGCCAGGGGAATTGAATACCCCAAAAACCTGCACCCCAAAACGCACATCCACACCCCTAAAAATCCGGCTCTTCAGCATTCTGCAACAGCCGAGCCGTCCGCCCATAGAGCTCGGCCTCGGGCTCTCCCGCCAGCAGCCGATCTTTGATCTCGATCAGCCCTTGGGTCAGGGGCTCCAAGGCTGCTTCGCTGTAGGCGCTGTTGGCGGCGAGGAAATCTTGGAACACGATGGTTTCGATGTCCTGGCGCGATCGCTGCTCCCCCGCCGCGATCGCGCTGCCATATTCCGTACCCGTGACATCGTACTTGAGCAAAAAATCAACGCTTCGCTCAAAGCCGTCAACTCCTCCCGCAGCTCCCGCACTTTCAGGTCGAGACGATTGAAGCCCACCTGGCCCCGCAGGCGCAGCTCGACGATCGCCCCCTGGGTTTCCTCGGCTCCGGCGGCGATTTGGACCTGGGCGATCGCGGCCTCCCGCAACTCATCAATGCTCCAAGCCTTCTTCGCCTCCACCGCCAGCCGCACCACGGGCCGCTGGCAATAGTCCTGCTGAAGCGTCGCCCGAATGCCCTGGTCATCGATTTCGACCAAGTAGGCCCCCCGATCCATCTGGCTGCGGGCTTCGGCGACGCTGTTGGCCTCTAGGGAGCCGGGGTTAAAAATCCAGCCCTGTTCCTCATAGTTTTTGTGGATGTGGCCCAGGGCGAGGTAATCGACCCCGGCGGCCCGGAGCGGGCTGAGATCTTGGTAACGCAGGGCTCCGCTGTAGCGGGCGATCTGTCCTTCCAGGCCGTGGTGGACCATCATCACTTGGTGGGCCGGACCGGGGGGGAGCAGGGCGATCGCCTCGGCCAGCCGTTTCAGGGCTTGGGGAGCCGCCGCCCCGTACCAGCGGGAGCCCAACACCCGCACGCCACAATCCAGGTCAATGTAGCCGCCACGCTTCGAGTCTGGATCCCAGGGCGCATAGATCTCCGCCAGCTCATCAGCGCCATCCTCAGGCTCCAGCAAAATCACCCCATCCCACTGGGCCAGGTGGCGCAGCCAGCTCGTGCGGGTGCCGTAGGGCAAGTTATCGTGGTTGCCTTCGATCGCAATCACCGGAATACCGGCCTCCTGCAAGAGTTGCAGCGCCAGCTTGGCTTGGTTCAGCACCCCCGCAGGCACCGTCTTATGCTCAAACAGGTCTCCGGCGATCAGGACAAAATCCGCCTGGGCAGCGATCGCATAGCGCTCAAACACATCCACCAGGGCATAGTAAAAATCCATGGTGCGCTCGCTGCTGCCATAGCGATCGAACCCTAGATGAATATCGGCGACATGCAGGAAACGGGCCATGGCACATAGAAAACAAAAAAACAGTGCATTTGCACTGCTTTTATCCTAGCGCCTAGGGACAAGGCACCGCCATCTCCGAGATGGAGCCTGAATCCCTAGCGGTTTAATTTCAACCTCGTTCCGTTCCTACACCGCCAAGTATTCCCGCATCATCGTCCGGCGACGGCGGAGCTGCTCCAGGGCCTGGCGCTCTAGCTGACGTACCGCTCGCGGCTGAGGTTCATGCGATCGCCCACCTTGGCCAACGACAATCCCTTGCCATCCTCCAGGCCATAGCGCAGCACCAACACATTTTGCTGTTGGGGCGTCAGCTCCGCCATCAGATCCTGCAAATCCTGCTTCAGGGCTTCGGTCAAAGTGTATTCCTCCGGCGAAGCACCATCATCCTGCAACAGATCCCGCAGCTCCGTATCCTGGTTGTCGCCGACGCGAATATCCAGGGAAATGGGCTGGCGCGCCATCAGCAGATATTCCCGCACCTGGGCGGGCTCGATATCCATGTGGGCGGCAATTTCAGCGGGGGTGGCGGACCGGCCCAGGCTCTGGGACAGCTCCCGCTGGGCCTTTTTGATCTTGTTGAGCTTTTCGGTGATGTGGATGGGCAGGCGGATGGTGCGGGCGTGCTGGGCGATCGCCCGCGTAATCGCCTGGCGGATCCACCAATAGGCATAGGTGGAAAACTTGTAGCCCTTGGTTGGGTCAAACTTTTCCACGCCCCGCTCCAGACCGATCGAACCTTCTTGAATCAGGTCCAAAAACTCCAGATTTCGCTTTTGATATTTCTTGGCGATCGAGACCACCAGCCGCAGATTGGCTTCGATCATCTTGCGCTTGGAGCGCTCGCCCTCGCGCACCTGTTGGCGCAGTGCCTTGACCGATAGCTCAGCGGCGGCGGCCCAATCCTTCTGAGTGGGCTCTTGCCCCAGGGAAGTTGCTAAGCTTTCCTTGATCTTCAGCAAGGCCATCAGCCGCTGCACCTGCTTACCAAAAATGATTTCTTCTTCATGGGTCAACAGGGGAACGCGACCGATCTCGTGGAGATAGGTGCGCACAGTGTCCGTATGAAGCACCGTTTTATTAGACCCAGTGGGTTTGGATGCGGCCATAATTTCGCTGGACTCCGTTGGTTCGTTGACGGTGAGCCGCGATGCTCACGAGTGACGCAGGTAGCAGGACAAAGCTTTGACAGGACTGGGGCGATCGCCGCTTAAGTTACCCAAGCCGAAGGTAATTTGGCAGGTGGGTGGTGGGTGATGGACATTGCTGGGAGCCAGCACGGATTTACTAAGGAAAGGAAAGTATCATAGGCGCTCACCATGCACAAGCACCTAGGGATAGATCGGGGCGATCGCCTCGCCCAAGCAGGGTCGGGTCACCCCTTGCCTGTCCCTTGCCCATTGCCCCAACCGCCCTGGGGCTGGTCCCTTGATACGATCCATCGGCGCTCCCTATGCAGGCCATGGCTAGATCGTAAGGGACCAAACAACTTTGCGAAGGTGGGGCTGACCGAAGCCAACAGCAGCGATCACCGCCCCAAATGACGGCCCCAGCTAACTGCCCCATGGAAACGGCCCCCACGGGAACAGCAATGAAAACAGCGGTTAAACGGTTTCCCGCCATTAAACTTGCTGCAATTCAACGCTAGCTGGGTGCTCGAAGCCCGGCTCCAAGACGTGGCGACCCTGGGGAATGTTTCGGAAGAGCCCGAGACCGTTCAAAAGGGTGGGGGCTCGTCGCCTCTGAACCAGGGCGAACTGGATGGGAGTGATTGCTTGGCGTGACGGCTCTCGACACCATCGGTAGTATCAATACTACAATTATGGCAGCCTCCGCTCAGATTTGCCATAGAGGCATTGGATTCGCCCGGTTGTCCTGTTAACTAATGGGGGTTCTGGGGGCTAGTAAGTCCCGC
>JAAUQQ010000462.1 GCA_012032745.1 Synechococcales cyanobacterium RM1_1_8 | reverse complement strand
ACTGGCCAAGGCCCACGATCGCCTCGATCAAGTCGCCCAGGCGTCCGGATCGGACGATGGAGGCGATCGCGATCGCCAACAGGCCGAAACCCGCCACCGCCTCAACTGCTTCGCCGAAGGCATCGGCGTCTTGCTCGGCGGCATCTGGATGAGCATTGGCATCCATGGCATTTGTACCCAGGGCATTTGTACCCAGGGCACTCGTACCCAGCCCAGGCGGCCCGATTAGCAAGTCCGGTTGGGGGGCTGCCCATTGGTCCGCTGGGGCGGGTCTAAACCGCTGCCTGCTGTAGGGCCTTCTGCACCAGCAGCATCACCTGGACCCGGCTGAGCTTTTCCTTGCCCGTCATCAGGGCATCCAGCGTTCCCTGGGCCAGCACCAGGGGCAACTGACAGAACTCCTTGACCGGGCCGGGCTTGAGGGCGCTGGTGTAGGCTTCCGCCAGCAGCAGATTGCGCTGGGCATAGTCATACATCTGGCGATCGCTCCAGCCACTGGGATAAAAATCCGCGCCGCGCGCTAGGTCTTCCTGGTGATTGCGCAAAATATTGACCACCTGAAGGCCGCGACCAAAGCCCACCGCCTCGGTGCGGTCCGTTTGGGTGCCGTCGTACCAAGCCCAGAGGTCCGACAGCAGCAGGCCGACGGCTCCGGCGACGCTGAAGGTATAGCGGTCCAGGTCAGCTTCGCTTTGGATCGCCCAGTTGACTTCGGCCCAGTGGGCCATGCGATCGCCCATGGCCGCCGTCGCATCACAGATCCGTCCAGCAATGGGGCTCGGGGCCAGGGCCGCCCAATCATGCAGGCGGAGGCTGACCTCCGGTAGGAGTTTGATCAATTCAGCATCGCCCCCGGTCCAGTCCTCCGGGCCAGTCGTGGCCGGAAACCCCTGGAGGGCCAAGCTCATCCGGCGCAAAACGCGAGCCTTGGTGACATTGTCCAGCTCGGGGTGATCTTCCACCTCATCGATCGCCCGCATACAGAGGTAGCCCGAAGCAACGGCCTCTTGCAACCCTTGGGGAAGGCGGCTAATGGGAATAAAAAAGGTCCGGCTGGTGGCTTCCAACGTCGCTAGCGCGTCCTTGCGTAAATCCATAGCTCCCTTTCACCAATTTAAGATATGCATAACAACAACGGTCGAGGGGGAGGCCAGCCGGAACGTGGACTAATGGGTCTCAGCCTTTCCCAGACGCCAACGGTCTAGCGCCAATCCCTCTGTCTTAGGCCTGATGAAGTCTAATCGGAAACGGCAAATTCCGCAGTCTTTGGGGTGCAGTTTTGACGAAGGTCTGGAGAACCAGCGCAGGTCTCCCAGGTCAACCCCAGGTCAACCCCAGATCAACCCCAGATCAACCTAAAGTGTTCCAGCCATGCACCAGCGCCAAACTTCGCTAGGCTAAAGGCTGACGTATGTGAGCAAGATCGAGTCATGGCCAAAGCGATTTGGAACAACGTTGTGATTGCCCAGAGCGATCGCTACGAGTCCGTAGAGGGAAATGTCTACTTTCCCCCCGAGGCACTGAACGCTGAGTATTTTCAGCCCAGCGATCACCAAACCACCTGCGGCTGGAAAGGGGTGGCCAGCTACTACACCGTGAGCGTAGACGGCAGCGAGAACCCCAACGCCGCTTGGTACTATGCGGAGCCCAAGGAAGCCGCCAGCAACATCAAGGGCTATGTGGCGTTTTGGAAGGGGGTGACGGTGGAGAAGTAGGGCGCTTCATCGGGCGTTGGCGATCGCCAGTCCAGCCCAAAGATCTCCCCAAAATGGTATAGGGCCCGCTGCTGGACCTCGACCAGGGAAATGTCCGGCAGCCATTGGGCCATGCTGCCCACAGGGCGATCGCCAATGCCACAGGGGACAATCTGCTCGAAGCCGCTGAGGTCCGGGCAAACGTTGAGGGCAAATCCATGCATTGTGATCCAGCGGCGGACTTGGATGCCAATGGCGGCGAGCTTGCGCCCTTCCACCCAGACGCCGGTCAGACCGTCGATGCGCTCCCCCACCAGGCCATAGTCCGCCAGCACGGCGATCGCCACCGCCTCTAGCTGGCGCAGGTACCAGTGGAGATCCGGGCGGTGCCGGGCCAGGTTCAAGATCGGATAGCCCACAAGCTGCCCTGGGCAATGGTAGGTGACTTCGCCGCCGCGACCAATGCGGTGCAATTCCGGGGCAGGCCGCCCAGCCTGGGGCGGATCAAAATTAAGAAACTCTAGGCTCGCCCCCCGGCCCAGGGTGTAGACCGGCGGGTGCTGGAGCAACAGCAGGATGTCGGGCAAGTCGGGATTTTGACAGCGCTGGGTGAGGAGCGATCGCTGGAGCTCCAGGATTTCGCCATAGGGGGAAATTCCCAGCAATAGCAGTCTTCCAGGGCGACTGGGGCCAGCATCCATACCCTAATTCTCCATGGAGATCAACAGATTCTATCGCCACAGGAGTCAAATAATATCAAGTCCTGTGAATCTTCTTTACGTCCAAAACTCGACTGGATTGAGTTTGCTAGGGTGGAATCAAATCCGAACATTCAGTTCGTTCAGGATGCAATCTAACAGGACCACTGAGCCCTTTGCGCCTCCCCTTTTGCTCCCCCGTGGGACCAGTTAACGGGTGGGAAGCTCCTGGCAGATTGCCCCTAACTTCGTCATTTTTGGGAGAAGCTCTATGAAGCTTGTTATCCAAGGTAAGAACATTGAGATTACCGATGCCATCCGAGACTATGTTAATCAGAAAATCGAAAAGGCCGTTAATCACTACGAAAGCCTAACCTTAGAAGTTGATGTGCATCTCTCCGTGGCCAAGAATCCTCGGATAACGCCCCAGCAAACGGCGGAAGTGACAATCTATGCCAGCGGTACAATCATCCGCGCGGAGTACAGCAGCGAGAACCTCTACGCCAGCATTGATATGGTGGCGGATAAGATCAGCCGTCGTCTGCGCAAGTACAAAGAGAAGCGTAGCGCAAAGCGGGCCAGTGCTTCCATTAAGCAGGTTCCGGTGGCGGCCCTAGATCCCGGCACGGGCATCGGTCCCGAGGTGATTGACGATCTGTTGCAAAACGGTCAACCCGCTCTGCCGGGGCAGGTGGTGCGCACCAAGTATTTCTCCATGCCGCCCATGTCCGTGGAAGATGCCCTGGAGCAACTCCAGCTTGTGGGTCATGATTTTTCATGTTCCGCAACTTGGAAACGGGGGATATCAATGTGGTTTATAAGCGGAACCACGGCGGCTGCGGTTTGCTGTTGCCGCGAGAACCTGGAGCGGAGAATGGTGCCAAAAACGGGTTTAGCAGCAGTTCTGTCAATGGCCATCGAGCCCATGGAAATCACCAGGTCATTCCGGCTGCGGCAAAGATGTTGGGCTAGCCATGGCTCGGCTAAATCTAAGCTGAATTCAAGCTGAATTTAGGCTTCGATCTCAGTCCCTATCTGAATGCAAAGAACCGTTTCCAAGATGCCAATGCTGGTTTTT